>JANWKK010000086.1 GCA_025451425.1 Gemmatimonadaceae bacterium | reverse complement strand
GCGCTCGGAGCCGAGCGTCTGCTGACCCGTTCCGTGTCGTTCAGGTATGCGGTGTGGTGGCTCGTCGGGGCAGGCGCCGTTGCGCTCATCGCGTCAGTCGGAGGTCTCTCGAACCTGGCGAAGGTCATCGCTTACTCGTGGGCCGGCGATCAACTCGACGATGCCATCACCAACAACCACGCGGCGATGGTAATCGGCGCGTGGCGGTCCTTTCTCGTCATCGGCCTTGCCGCGCTCGTTGTTTGGATGATGGATCGACGGAATCTCGCGACGCGCGTCGCCGGATGGGCGTTTGTTGGACTTCTGGCAGTCGATTTCTTCAGCGTCGAGAAGCAGTACTTCATCTTTTCGCCAAGGGCGTCGACGCTTTATGCGTCGGATCCGGCGCTCGAGTATGTCCGTCGGCAGCCCGAGCCTGGAAGAGTGCTTTCCGAGACGCTGGTTCGGTCGTACCGGCCAGATCCGATGCTTCACAACGATGGGGCGATGGCGCTCGGGATTCGGCTCGCACTGGGCTATCACGGCAACGAGATCGGTCGCTTCCAACATCTGTGCGGCGCGACGCCGGATACACGGTGTGAGCCTCAGATCATCTTCAGCCCGATGTTCTGGCGCCACGAGAACGTTCAGTACTTGTACACGAACGCCGACACGGCGCAGATCAAGCAGATCTTCTCGGCGCCGATCGCGAAGCTCGTCGGACCCGTTCAGGATGCGGGGGGGAACGCAGTGTATCTCTACAAGCTGCCCGGTGAGAATCCCCTCGCCTGGCTCGCGCCGGTGTTCGTGAAGGCGCCCGAAGACCAGATCTTTGCGGCCGTCCTGAACCCCCAGTTCGACGCGACGCGCGTTGCCGTTCTCGATACCGATTCGCGCATCGCAGCACAGCAGATCACCGCGCCGCCGCCGTCGCTACCGACGCCTGTTCGCACCACGAGCTATGCCCCGGGTGTGATCCAGCTGCAGATTGACTCGTCGCCGCCAGCCGGTTCTGCGTTGGTAGTCTCCGAGAACTATTTCTCCGGCTGGACCGCAACGGTCGACGGTCGTCCAGCACCAACGGACCGCGTCGATTACAACCTGATCGGCGTGCAACTGCCAGCGAACGCTAAGCGTGTGGAGCTGCGATTCAACGATCCGGCGTACCAGCGGGGAAAGGTCGTCACCCTGTTAGCGATAGCAGTTGGCCTCGCACTCTTGATCTTCGGCGTCGTCGCGGAGCGCCGGAAGCAACCCGTGCCAGCCTGAGCCTGAATGTCGAGGTTAATTTCGCTCGATGGCTGAACGCGCCCTGGTCATCGTTCCGACCTACAATGAGCGCGAGAACGTCACGCGACTCATCGGAGCCATTCTCGAACAGGATCCTCGGCTGGAAGTCCTCGTCGTAGACGACGGATCACCAGACGCTACCGGTAGTATCGTTGAGGATCTCATGCAACATGAGACGCGGCTGCACATCCTCAAGCGGCCGCGCAAGATGGGACTTGGCACCGCATATCTCGCTGGATTCGGCTGGGCACTCGAACAATGCTATGATTTCGTGTTCGAGATGGATGCCGATTTCTCACACGATCCTGCTCACCTGAGCCAGTTTCTAGGCGCAATCGAGGACGCTGATCTGGTGCTCGGTTCGCGGTACCGGAATGGTAAAGTGACGGTTGTGAACTGGCCGATCAAACGGTTGCTGCTCAGCTACTTCGCTAACGTCTACGCGCGAGTCGTTACAGGCCTGCCCGTGTGGGACGCAACCGGTGGTTTCAAGTGCTTTCGTCGCAAGGTGCTCAAGGCGATCGATCTCACACATGTCCGCTCGAACGGCTATGCATTCCAAATCGAGATGAGTTTTCGCGCGTGGCGAAAGCACTTCAAGATCGTTGAGATACCAATCGTCTTTGTCGATCGCACCGAGGGGCAAAGCAAGATGTCGCGAGCGATCGTTCGAGAAGCGATCTGGATGGTCTGGCGGCTGCGGTACTGGGCGCTGCGAGGCATTGTCTGAGGTGTGATTCCGAGGAGCGAACCGACGAGGAATCCGCTTTTCATTCGAGGCGAGAGTGTCATCGTGATCGAGAAAGGACGTCCGTTCTATAAGCTCACCGGCTCCGGCAACGACTTCATCTTCGTCGACGTGCGAGGAGAGCCGGGGGACAAGCTCGCGTCAGTCGAGACCGTTCGAGCCGTATGCGCGCGAGGCTCGGGTGTCGGCGCCGACGGTATCGTCTTTTTGGACCAGGGCGAGCGCGCTCCGGTTGCGATTCGATACCTCAACAGCGACGGGTCGATCGGGGAGCTATGCGGCAATGCGACGCTATGCGCGGCGCGCCTGGCTACAGAGCTCGGCATTGTCGGCGCGCATCAGGAGTTCACGATAGGCACGGATTCCGGCGACGTAACCGCGCGCTTTCGCGATGGACTACCTGAGATCGACCTCCAGCCCGTAATCGACGTCCAGGACTGCTTCGAAGCAGAACTCGAATTGAACGAGTCGCGACTTGGATTTGCATCGGTCGGCGTCCCACATCTCGTCGTGCTCTGCACGGACCTGAACCTAGTCCCGGTCGTCGATCGGGGCAGACGACTGCGGCACCACGCGAGACTGGCCCATGGTGCGAACGTCAACTTCGTGTCTCGAACCCCCAAGGGCTGGCGCATCAGGACGTACGAGCGAGGCGTCGAAGCCGAGACTTTAGCGTGCGGGACGGGCGCGGTCGCTACGGCGCTGCTTTTGGCGGCCTGGGGAGAGGCCGGCGACAAGATCGAGCTCGAGACGAAATCTGGCCGCTCGCTCCGCGTTCGACATCTTACGGACGGCGATCGCCACCGAGCATCGCTCTCCGGGGAGGCACGGATCGTCTTTGTGGGAAACCTCGCAGAGATATTCAGTTCAAGGAGTTAGCGGGGAAACGTGGAGAACCGATTTGGCTTCTCCACATTTCTTCACAGATTAAGTTTACATAATACATCTTATACGTATCCGTCCTCGGAACGCGAATAATGGCTCGCCAACAGCGAGCCATCGGTCGATTCCAGTAACTCAACTATCAACTACAAATCACGACTTTCCTGCGCGCTTCGCGTCCAACTCGGCGAGCCTCACGCGCGCTTCGGCCGCCACCGACTGGGACTTCGCGTCAGTCGACAACTGTGTCCAGAGTCGCCGAGCGTCCGCCGCGTTCCCGGCGGCCGAGTAAGATCGCGCCGCCTTGGCTCGGTAATAAGCCTTCTCGTTCTCGTAGATCGACGCGTCGGCCGCCTTCTCGTAAGCCTTCGCCGCGTCTGCGTTCCTGCCCATCTGCGCGTGGCCGTCGCCCATAAGGCCCTGAACCATTGCCTCGCTTCCACCGGCCTTGCCTGAGACCTCCTCAAGGACCTTTATCCCGTCCTGGTACTTGCCGCCGTTATAGTCGGCCTGAGCCAGTAAGAGAGCCGCCTCCGTCCCGGCGCCGGTGCCCTTGTAGCGACTCACGACACGCTGCAGGTCGCTGCTCGCGAGCGCCGCGTTGCCCGACTGGAGCGACTGCTCGGCCTGCATCAGGCTCCGATCGGCGTTGATCGTCTTGATCTGCTGTGAGCGGATGTAGAACCAGTAGCCGGCGGCTGCGACGGCGATGACCGCTGCGGCGCCGCCTAGGAGCCGCGAATTGACTTGCACCCATTCCATCAAGTCGAGGCCGTCACTGATCTTGTTGGCGCGGACTGCGGATGGAGCTGGTGTGGGCTCTGGAGTTGTCGACTTTGGCTTTGCAGCCATTTCAGAAGACCTCGTTAGGTTGACCGATTATGCCGTACCCCAGGCGCCCCCGGGGTGACTCGAACACCCGGCCAACGGTTTAGGAAACCGCTGCTCTATCCATCTGAGCTACGGGGGCAGGATTGCACTGCAACAACTTAGCTTCGCCGCGACCTCTCTTCCACCCGCCTGGAGCCACTCTAGATCCGCTTGATTGTCGCGAGCCACGCCGGTCCGGCGCCGCTGTGGAAGCCCGTCTGAATCCGGGCAGCTTCGATCCGGACGATATCAGTTCCGAGAGCCATTCGTGACTGGTCGGGCACTGGCCATTCGTGCAGCGCAATGTCCAACAAATCCTTCGACTTTCGTCCACGCGCCTGCGAGAGGTTGTTTGACACCCCAGCACTGCCGGGCTATCGTCACGCCGCCTACTTGATTCCGTAAACAATCGGCACGAGAACCCGCAGCGGAGCCGAGGCGATGGCTGTCAGGCCGCGCGCACAGCGAAGTTCCAGCTCGTCGAGGGTGCGCGCGTGAGCGGCACACTCGACATGGTGCGGCTGCTGATCTCCGCACAGATGATCACGACGGCGTTTCTCGCGGTGCTCTTGTGGGCGCTCCACCTCCAATTGCGCCGACACGAGTTCAACCGCTGGTGGGCTTTCGCATGGCTCATGTCGGCGCTGTTCCTCGCCGTCGGCAGGCTCTCGATGGCTTTTCCTGCCGGCTGGAGTATCACGAAAGGCAGCGTCGTGTTGCTCGCGACGCTCTTCGGATTTCTGGTGCCGCCGACGCTCGTGTTCGGAGCCGTGAGTCTCGAATCGCCCGGCCGAATCACGCGACGAGCCGCTCTCGTGGGTCTGGGCGCTGCCCTCTCGTTAGGCACGCTCAGCTTCGCCGCGTCGCTGTTCAAGTCCGCTGAACCTCTGACCGCCTTCTCCATTCGGAATGGGCCACGCACGCTGGTCCTTGCCACAGCACTCTTCTTTTGCTCGCGGGTGTTCTTCCGGCGTGTGGCCTCGACGAAATCGTGGGCTGCGCTCCTCACCGGCGTTTGTTGCTTCATCTATGCGCTGAACCAGTGCGTATACACGGCTGCTCAAATCGCCGAGGTCTATGGCAGCGTCCGCGGCGCTCCGCAGGGCGTTGGCCGCACGGTCTTGCTCTGGAGCGCCCGTTTTCTGTACGCCGACGTTGTCATGACCTGCGGCATCGTGATTGGCATGATCCTTCTCCTCATGGAGGAATATCAGCGGTCGGAGCGCGCCCTCGCCGAAACGACGCGCAGCAGACTCGAAGTCACCCAGCAAAACACGGCGCTGCAGTTGGAGATTCGCAACCGGCAGGAAGTCGAGGCGAGGCTGCGTGAGAGCGAGGACCGCTATCGAGACCTCGTCGACAACAGCGAGGATCTGCTGTGCACGCACGACATGGACGGACGACTCCTTTCGTGCAATCCGGCGAGCGCCCGCCTTCTCGGCTACGAGCCGGAGGAGCTTCTCGAGATTTCGGCGCGCGACCTGTTGGCGCCTGACGTTCGTGACAAGTTCGACGAGTACCTGCGTTTCATTCGTCGCACCGGCGTCGCCGAGGGAGTCGTGAAGGTCGTCGCCCGCAATGGCGAGCGACGTCTCTGGTCGTTTCGCAACACACTGCGCACCGATGGCGTTGAGCGTCCGATTGTTCGCGGCATGGGTCGCGATGTCACTGAACAATTCCGAGCTGACAGCGCCCGCAGAACAGTCGAGACGCGACATGAAGCAATTCTCCGCGCTATCCCGGATTGGGTGTTCCTGACGACCGCCGACGGCGTGTTGCTGGACTGCCGCGTGAAGGACACCCGTAATTTGGTGATGCTACCAGAGGAGTTTATCGGCCGCCACGTGTCGCACGTTTTGCCTCCTGACGTCGGTGCGCGACTTGTCAACTGCTTCCAACAGGCGATGCAATCCGACCAACCGGTGCGCCTCGAGTATTCGATTTCGCTTGGAGGGGACCTCCGCTTCTACGAGGTGCGATCAGTTCGCTCCGATGAAAGTCAGGTGCTCAGCCTCGTCCGTGATGTCACCGATCAGAAGCGCACCGAGCAGCGCGTGAGAGATCTACAGGAGGAAATCGCTCATGGCAGCCGCGTGACCGCCATCGGGGCCTTGACCGGCTCGCTGGCCCACGAGATCAACCAGCCGCTCACCGCGATTCAGACCAATGCGTTCGTCGCGTTGAAGATGCTCGACACTGACAGGCCTAACGTTGGCGCCGTCAGGGATGCGCTCAGTGACATTGTCGCCGATAACAGGCGCATCGACGAGGTATTGAGGCGTCTGCGGGGACTTCTGAAAAAGGAGCGTCGAGAGTACGCGCCTGTCGACGTCAATGCGATCGTCAGCGATGTCCTAATGCTCGCGCGCAGTAATTTCATCGAGCGCCAAATCGCCGTGAGCGTGCGCTTGGGCTCGAGTCTTCCCGCCGTGCTCGGCGATCGTGTGCAGCTTCAGCAGGTAGTGTTGAATCTTCTCATGAACGCAGCTGACGCAGTGAGCGGCGCGAACGCCGATGATCGATCGCTCACCGTCACCACCGCCGCTTCGGGAGCGCACGTAAGTGTCGCCGTCGCCGATCGCGGCGTCGGTGTCTCCGACTCCGCCTTCGCGCAGATGTTCGATCCCTTCTTCACCACCAAGGGCGATGGCATGGGCCTCGGGTTGTCGATTTGCCGAGCGATCATCGAGGCCCACGGCGGGCAAATCGCCGCCAAGCGCAATCCAGATCGCGGGCTGACCTGCTGGTTCATCCTGGACGCGGCGCCGCCGAACGTTGTCGCCGCGCCTGCGTCGAGTACGCTCGGAGTGAATCTCGGCAGTGCTTCCACCGCCGATCTGCGAGCATGACCGATCGATCGCAGATCGTTTGTGTTGTTGACGATGATCGGTCCGTTCGGGTGGCGCTCGAGCGGCTCTTTCGCGGTGTTGGATGGACGGTGCGGAGTTTCGCGTCCGCCGAGGAGTTTTTGGAATGCGGCTCTGAAATCGGGTGTGCGTGCCTCGTCGCCGACGTGCACCTCGGGCGGATGACTGGACTCGAACTGCAAGCGGTCCTCGGCGGCCGACCCGATGCGCCAACGATGATTCTGACGAGCGGACTCGCTGAGCAGGAGATGGAGATCGAAGCACGACGACTCGGCGCGACGGCATTCTTTCGAAAGCCGTTCGACGTCGATGCCTTGTTGGATGCTGTCGGACGCGCCCTCGAACGTCAGTAAGTAACTAACACCTGGGCGGCATACTGCCGCAGCCGCTCGAGTCCCGGTAGAAAGCTCAACGCGATGAGGAACGAGAAGCCGAGCACCTCACCGCCCAACCGCTCGATGAGTCGGCGCGTCGCGTCAGCAGTACCTCCGGTCGCGAGCACGTCGTCGACGATGAGCATTCGTGGACGCTCGCCCCAGTTACACGCGTCCGCGTGAATCTCGAGACGATCCGAACCATACTCGAGCGCGTATTCTACAACTTCCGTTTTGGCTGGTAGCTTTCCCGACTTGCGGACCGGAATGAATCCGGCACCGAGACGTTGGGCGACCGGGCCACCGAGAATGAACCCGCGACTCTCGATCGCGACGACGTGGGAGACTCTCTCACGTTCGAACGGCCGCGCCATCGCATCCGTCGTCGCCCGAAAAAGCGAGTCGTCGGCCAACAGCGGCGTGATGTCCTTGAAGAGAATGCCCGGTTTCGGGAAGTCAGGAACGTCTCGGATCGCACTTCTGATCCGAGACTCCAGAGCTCGAGCTGCATTGTCTTGAGCGACGGTCATTTGAGAATGCCGAATGGGTCGAGCGCCGCGATGCTCGGCTGCGCCTGTTGATCCTCGACGTGACTTACGCGAGCGCCGGACGGCCCGGACCGAAGTAGCGTTCGCAGCTTCTGTAAGGCGTCGTCCTTCCCCACCGCCAGTACCTCGACGGCACCATCGTGCGTGTTACGCACCCATCCCGTTAGGCCGAGCGCGCGCGCCCGCTCGCGGACGAACCACCGAAATCCAACGCCCTGCACCCGGCCCCGCACCGCGACGAACAACACGGTCTCATCGCCTCTCGCCCAAGTCCCAGCCGTGGTGGCCGACGAGGGGCACGAATCGCACCGGGCCTAGCTCCTTACGATCCAGCTGTCCGTTGGCGCGATGATACATCACCAGTTGCTGGTCCTCGCGCGTCCCAACAGGCACCAGCATCCGTCCTCCCTCGGCAATCTGCGCCAGTAGCGGCTCGGGAACCGACGGCGCGCCAGCGCTGACGAGGATTGCATCGTACGGCGCGTACTCGCGCCAGCCGAGCGTGCCGTCTCCGAGCAACATCGAGACATTGGCGGCTCCCGCACGCTGAAGGGCTTCGCGCGCCAGCTGATAGAGCGCCGGGATCCGCTCGATCGTGAAGACTTGCTCAACGAGATGGGCCAAGAGCGTCGTTTGATAGCCGGAGCCAGTGCCCACTTCGAGGACACGTTCGTGTCCCGTTAGGCACAGCAGCTCGAGATATCGCGCATGGATTGATGGCTGCGAGATGGTTTGCCCATTCCCGATCGGTAGCGAACTGTCCTCATACGCTCGATGCCGCAGTCCGGTCGGCAGGAACTGGTGACGCGGCGTCTGCTCGAACGCCCGCAACACGGCGAGATCGCGGATTCCCTTCTCCCGCAGCGTCTCGACCAATCGTAATCGCGCGCCGCGAAGCTCCTGGTCTACAGGTCGCGCCACCATGTCGCCGCCGCCTCGAGAACGTTGTAGTGCGTGAGATCGAGCTGGAGCGGTGTCACGGAAATGAACCCCTCCTCGATCGCGCGAAAATCCGAATCCTCCTCGCCCGTCCAACTCGCGTGGCCGCCGCCGATCCAGAAGATCTCACGTCCCCACGGATCACGCATCGGCGTGATCGAGTTGGAGTAGACGCGTCGCCCGAGGCGAGTCAAGCGAACGCCCTTGACCGCCGTGTCCTCGACCGGTGGCAGATTCACGTTGAGCAGCGTGTCCGGCGGAAACGAAGGCAACGACGTCAGGTGATGCAGCAGATCGGTCAACACGCTCACCATCTTTCGGAGCTGCGTGACGTCCGCGCGCAGATCACCCCCCGCGAACGAGATCGCAATCGAGGGAATGCCTAACGCGAGCCCCTCCATCGCCGCGGCAACCGTTCCCGAGTACAGCACATCCTCGCCCATGTTCTGGCCGTGATTGATGCCGCTCAGGACGTAGTCCGGCCGCTCCGGCATCAGCGCCTCAACCGCGAGCATGACACAATCCGTCGGCGTGCCGTCCACTTGCCACCTCCGCTCCCCCCGGCGCACAGGCCGAATCGGATGGTGCAGCGTAAGTGAGTGGCTCGTCGCGCTCTGTTCGCGGTCGGGCGCGACGACGACGACCTCGCCGAGCGGCGCGGCCGCTTCCTGCAGGCACTCGAGACCATGCGCGAGTATGCCGTCATCGTTGGTGAGGAGAAGCCGCATCAGCGCCGATCCCCTCCGTAGTCCCGCGTCGATTCCAGTTGACGCAACAAATCGCGGAGGTCGTGTTCAATCGCCTCGAGCGTCTCGACGGCCAGCGCGTCTCGCGAGATGCGGCGCAGTTCGCCTGCCTTGCGATGCTCGTTCAACTTCTGCCGCGCGCCGTCTATCGTGTACTTTTCGGTGTACAGCAAGTGCTTAACAAGCAAGACGAGCTCGATCTCCTTGCGCTGATAGACACGATTGCCCGATCGATTCTTCGCCGGGTTCAGGAAACGAAACTGACTCTCCCAGTAGCGCAGCACGTGCGCCTTGAGACCGGTGAGCTCGCAGACTTCTCCGATGGAGAAGAACTCCTGGATCGGATCCGAGCTGCTGCTCACGCGTCCTGCTCCGCGCGCAGCTCGCGCGCCATCAGTTCCTGCGCCGCGAGCTTCGCCGGGTGATGATCGAACAGGATGCGATACACCATCTCCGCGATGGGCATCTCGACACCCTCGCGCGCCGCGAGCTCGATCGTGCTCGCGCAGGTCACCACGCCTTCGGCAACCGTCTCTTTTCCCGCGCGCGCTTCCTCGAGCGTTTTGCCGCGGCCGATCTCGACACCTAACGAGCGATTCCGGCTCAGTGTCCCCGTGCACGTCAGCACGAGGTCACCGATGCCAGCGAGACCCGCGAAGGTCGACGGCCTCGCTCCAAGCGACATGCCAAGCCGTGTCATCTCGGCCAGACCACGTGTGATCAGCGCGGCGCGCGAATTGAAACCCAGTCCGACGCCTTCGAGAATTCCCGTCGCCACCGCCATGACGTTCTTGAGCGCGCCGGCGAGCTCCACACCGACGACGTCGTCGTGGGTGTAGATGCGGAAACTGCCACCGCTCATCGCTTCCTGGACGAAGACGGCGGCGGCGGGTGTGTCCGACGCTGCAACGACTGCTGTCGGTTGACGCGCCGCGACTTCCGACGCGAAGCTCGGTCCCGACAACGCAACGACGGCGTGGTGAGGCACCTCCGCGGCAATGACGTCGGTCATCAATGCCATCGTGCCGAGCTCGATGCCTTTGGAGGCCACCGTAACGATCGCACCAGGTTGAATGCACGTTGCCGCTGATCGCGCGATCGAACGTAGATGGTTCGACGGCGTGGCGTACACTACGAGCTCCGCGCTCTCGAGAGCCATCGTTTGATCGTTGGTCGCAACGAGATCGGCGGCAAGTCGCACTCCCGCGAGGAACCGCCTATTCTCATGCGACTCGTTGATCGATTGCGCCACATCTGGCTCGTAAGCCCAGATGCGAACATCGTGGCCGCCGATGGCCATTAGATCCGCGAGCGCGGTTCCCCACGCACCCGCCCCGATCACCGCGCATCGCGTCACGCTGCGAACCGCGCCGCCACGAGCACCGCGAGCACGACGACGAGACCGATGGCAAGTGCCGCCGCCATGCGACGCGATGGCTGAGTACCAGGCTTACCAAATCGGTGCTCTTCGCCACGGCGCAGCCGGCCGATATTCGTGCGGTGCGTCCAATACACGAAGAGGGCGACGAGAAGGCTGATCACGAAGACCGGCGATCTCGGGCCGAGCGTGACGCCAATGAGTACGGGAAGAAGCGACGCGCTGATAAGCGACCCAAGCGACACGTAGCCGCTCGTGAGGAGCACGACGGCAAACACGATCAAGGCAAGCAGCGTTTGGATCGGCGCCAGGGCTAGGAACACACCTGCTGCGGTGGCTACGCCTTTGCCACCACGTTGGAAGAGCAAAAACAGCGGCCGCGTATGGCCGAGAATCGCCGCGACGCCGCACGCGATCGCGATCCACACGGGCGGAAAGCTCGAGGCCGTGTAGCGCGGCAACAACAAAACAGGCAGCGTGCCCTTCGCGACGTCGAATGCAAAAACGACGAGACCGATCCTCGTTCCGAGGACGCGACTGACATTGGTCGCCCCG
>JANWKK010000085.1 GCA_025451425.1 Gemmatimonadaceae bacterium | reverse complement strand
GTCGGCCAGATCGGGCCGACCCGATCGTACTCGAAGATCGCCCAGATTGATCAGCGCTGTGCATTCGACCGAGGCATCCTCGCTCGCGCGCGCCGTCTCAAGCACGCGCTCGAAGATCTCTTCCGCGTCGCGGCGTTGGCCGTGTTTCGAATAGAGAAGCGCGATGTTGTTTAGAGTGTGCGAAATTCCCTCTTCGTCTCCCACGTACTGCGCGACCTTGAGGCTCTCGTCGTAGTGGTGGAGCGCCTGATCCGGGAGTCCCCGGACTGCCGCCAGCGAGCCGAGGTTGCGTTCGATCATCGCCACGAGGCGCGCGTCGTCTGCGTGTCGCGCGAGCTCGCGCGCTTCCCAATACAATTGCTGCGCAGCGATCAGATCGCCCCGACGATGCGAGATGATCGCGCGGCAATTCGTAACGTGCGCTTCGCCGGCGCGATAGCCGATTTCCTTTGCAATCTCGGCGCTCCGATCGTACAACCGCTCCGCCTCCGCGGTGTCACCGCAATCACGGTGTGCGGTTCCCTTCCAGCGAAGAACGTCGACGAGCATTTCGCTCCACTGGCCGCTCAACGTCGCGAGCGCACGATCGTACCAGCCGAGCGCTTCCGCCGGCGCTCGTCGCTCCGACGAACGAGCGCGCTCGGCGAATGCTCTCGCCTCTGCGAAGGGGTCCCGCAGTTGATCTGCGATCAACATGAAATCTCCCACGACCGAGGGTGCAGGATCGGTGTACATCGCCCGGCTGGATCTATTGCAGCGCGCTCGTGCTGTCAGCCGCGTCGCCGCCGCTACCGGCGAAGCCCGACGATAAGATGTACCCCGAGAAGTGATAAATGTAGAAGCTGGCGACGAAGGAATTAAGAGCACGATCGAGCGAGACCTGGCGCAGCTCGGACACGCGCGCAACGGAGCGCGAGGGATCGAGAAACACCGTATCGAGGCTTCGATCGAAGTAACCAGCCTGAACCTTGGCCGCAGCCCTCGGGCTCTTTGCCAATGTGTAGCTCAGGTTCTGCTGCACGATGACGGGAGCGCCAAAGGTGATGCCGTGAGGGCCGAACTCGTACGCAACGCTCCAACCGGCCTTCGCCGTCATCGTTATCCGCGTGCGCCGAGACAGCGCGCCCGCTGGAAAGACGATTCGGGCACCCGCGTCGTCGATGTCGATCTCGCCGCCCTCTGGGCCAATGAAAGCCGATTCGCTGAGATCGTCCGCGAGATAGGCGCTTCGTTTGAGCGTGACCACCGTATCGACATTCGGATCGGAACGATCGAAATTCGAGAGCCCAGCGGTCCCGCGCCATGAATGCCCCACTGGCGCCAGCGATCGGTCCGAACCACACGCGTACAGCAAGCCTAACGCGACGAGCACGCAGGCGGTCGTCAGAATTCTCCGAATCATCGAACGTCTCCAACGTCTCGAGAAAGTGCTGACGACGAGCGCAACACACATTCCTATGTGCCACACCGTCGTCGCGCGGAGCATTGGACTCTAGGCCCACTTGCCCCGTTCCTTGCGAGAATCGGAAAACGCTCGTAGTGCCTGACGAGGTTTAGTGCACGGCGGGACCGATCCGCGGTATCGCGCTCTCGTCTAGCATGAGCCCGAACATGAACACGCGGTGCCGGTTCACGAAATCGATGTTGTAATAGTCCTGGCCATCGTCCCACCGCGCGAACACGCCCGTGCCAAGCAGTCTCGTGAACACGTACGAGAGCTCGATCTGTCCGCGCCACGGCAGAATCGGCGGGTTGATGCGCAAGGCGAGCGGTCCGGGATTCTTGGGCGCCCGCTCATACTCGCCGCTGACACGCGCTCGCCCTCGAAAGGCACAGGCAAAATCCTGATACCAGAGCCGGTAGACGCCATCGTCGCACTCGTTGCCGAAGATCTGCATCGCCTCGACCATTCCGCGAGCGCGCCAGCTGCCGTACAGCTGTCGTTGTTCGTCCGACAACGCGCCGAAGATGTGCTTCAAGTGCCAGTCATACGCAGCAGCGAGGCCAAAGCTGTGCGTGGGTAGGTCACCCTTCGCTCGGTTCATGAGCGTCGTGTGCACCATCGCTTCCGCATATGTCGTCGAGAAATCCCCGTTGGCGCGGTTCAGCTTCACGATGTTGGTGTCGTAGCCTGGCTTCGGAATACAGACGTCCGCGTGTTCGTCAGCCGGCTCGAAGCCGTCGCGGAAACAGCCCGCCTGTCCATTCGAGTGGTGCGCCAGCGTGAGGCGGATGCCCCGCACCAGAACGGGTGAAAAACGCAGGTCCGCGTCTGGTCCGCTCGCGTCCCCGACTCGACTGACGAATAGGTACTCGCCGGACAGCATGGGCATGAACGACGGCGTCCGTACCGCCGCCGACGAATCGTGAAGCTGCCGAATGCGAAACATCGGCGTGACAATGATGCGAAACGCGCCTTGCCAATCGCGCGATCGATCCTGGCTCAGCGTCGCGAAGGCGCCGTTCAGCCCGTCCATGAGGAAGATGTGCGCCGCCGCCTGGGCTTCGTAGATGAGCGTATCATCGTGCGCGACGGGCCCGATGTAGCTCTTTTCCATGAAGAACTGCGTGTTGGCGGGCCCTGTGCCGGTGGCGCACGCCGCGGTTACCATACAGCCTGCTGCAGCCAATAGCCGAAGGCTGATCGATTTGATGCCAGTCATAGTCCGGTCCTAAAACGGCGTGTCAGGATCATTCCACGGACGCGCGATGAGATAGACATCCGAAGTCGGCAAACCGATGGGAACGGCACGCGACAGGGCAGCAAATAGTCCCGGATACTTTAGGGACAGCGTCCGTCGCCGCAAGGCCGAGCTCGACAGGGAGGCCTGCATTATTAGAGCCTTCTAATCTGTGCATGCAGCTTCGCGTTAGGCGGCAAGGAGGGCTAGCTCACTCCTTGCACCACGTGCCTCCCACTTCAAACCACCGTAGCCATGCTCTACCGCACCCTCGGTCACACCGGCGAGAAGGTGTCCGCCATCGGCCTCGGCGGCTGGCACCTCGGACTCTCGCACGTGGACGAAGCGCTCAGCATCCGCATCGTCCGCAGCGCCATCGATCGCGGCATCACTTTCATGGACAACTCCTGGGACTACAACGATGGCGCCAGCGAGAAAAGGATGGGCAAGGCGCTCCGCGACGGATATAGGAACAAGGTCACATTGATGACCAAGATCGATGGCCGGTCGAAGCAGGAGGCGTCGAAACAGCTCGACGAATCGCTGAAGCGCTTCCAGACCGATCGCATCGATCTCGTCCAGCACCACGAGGTCATCCGCTTCGACGATCCGCATCGCATCTTCGATCCGGACGGCGCGAACGCCGCGCTACTCGAAGCGCGCAAAGCTGGGAAGATCCGCTTCATCGGCTTTACCGGCCACAAGGACCCGCATATTCATCTGCACACGCTGGACGTCGCGCGTGAGCACGGCTTCGCCTTCGACGCCGTGCAGATGCCGCTCAACGTGATGGACGCGCACTACCGTAGCTTCGGCCAGATGGTTCTTCCCGAATTGGTCCGGCAGAACATCGGTGTGCTCGGCATGAAGAGCATGGCGAATGGCATCATCCTAAAGTCCAAAACCGTCACGCCAACAGAGTGCCTCCACTATGCGCTCAACCTGCCAACGTCGGTCGTGATTACGGGTTGTGACAGCCTAGAGATTCTCGACCAGGCGATCGAAGCCGCGCAAACGTTTCAACCGATGACGAAAGCGCAGGTCGATGCGATACTCGCGAAGACGAAGCGAGCCGCCGCGAAAGGTGAGTTCGAGCTCTTCAAGACGACCTCGATCTTCGATTCGACGGCGACGCACCCGCAGTGGCTGGGCGAGGAGCCGGATCGGTTGAAGCAGATGGTTCCTGAGTGATCCTACAATCGCCGTAGGCGCCGAAGCGGCCGCGGCCTTGACGTCGCGGGCTCGAAGTTCATAGTCTTATCAATTGTCGGAGCGGGTCTTACAGCTTGGCAACTGCTGAAGTCGTCGCACGCCGAAGCTCTTCTCCCACTCTTTTTGATTGTAAGAGCCAGTCTTACTGGCGCCCTCCCACCTCGATCCAATCATGAGCGCAGAGCAGAACGTTCGCCTCTCGCCGAAGGAGCACGCCATCCTCGGCCTCTTGATGAAGGTTGGCAGAAAGGGCTTGTACGGCCTTCAACTGGTTGAGCAATCCGCAGGTGAGCTTCGCCGCGGCACTGTGTACGTGACGCTCGAGCGAATGCAGGACAAGGGCTTGGTCGAATCCAAGCAAGAGGAGAAACAGCCCGGTATCAGCGGCATTCCGCGTCGGATCTATTGCGCGACCTGGTACGGCATTCGAGTCTTCCAGGCGTGGGAGAAACTGCAGGGATTGTCAGTCTTCCGTGTCTCCACGCCGACATCCACGACAACCAGCGGAGCTGTCGCGCCGTAGCGGCGACTGATGACGGAACGACTCGAAGGATCGGTGGCGCTGGTGACTGGCGCCTCGAGTGGAATTGGCGAGGCGACCGCTCGGGCGCTCGCCGCCGAAGGAGCAGCCGTCGCCCTCGCCGCTCGGCGCACCGAGAGGATTGACTCACTGGCGCGGGAGCTCGGCGGGCGGCGCCGCGCACTCGCGCTCACGACAGACGTCACCATCGAGCGTCAAGCGCGCGAGGCGGTCGACCGCACCGTGAGCGAGCTCGGTCGACTCGACATCGTCATCAACAACGCCGGTGTCATGCTCCTCGGGCCAATAGAGGGCGCTCCGCTCGAGGAATGGGAGCGGATGGTGCGGCTCAACGTGCTCGGCGTGCTCTATGTCGCGCACGCCGCGCTGCCGCATCTCCTTCGCGCCGCGGACGAAGGCCCGCGTCGTGTGGCTGATCTCGTCAACATCAGCTCCGTCGCGGGCCGCTCCGCACGCGCGGGCGCCGGCGTCTACAATCTGACCAAATTCGGCGTCGGCGCGTTCAGCGAATCGCTGCGCCAGGAGTTGACGCGACGACATCTGCGCGTGTCGCTTGTCGAGCCAGGCGCCGTCGCCACTGAGCTGACCGAGCACTTGCGTCCTGAAATTCGCGAGCAGGCCGCGGCGATGTTCGCGGACGCTGAACCGCTAGAAGCTCAGGACATCGCCGACGCCATCACCTTCATCGTGACGCGTCCAAGGCGCATGGCGATCAACGAAGTTCTCGTTAGGCCGACCGAGCAGGTCCGCTAGTTCGACACCGGGCCGCTCTGGGTCAGGCGCGGCTGACGCAGCCCGGCCGCGCGACGCAGATCGGACGCCCGATATAGCACGCCGGCCTTCATCACCATTCGGAGGGCGCGCACGTTGCCCACGTCCTTCAACGGGTCGCGGTCGAGGACGAGAAGATCAGCGCGACGTCCGGGCTCCAGGGTGCCGACCTCCCGCTCGAGGTGCATCGCTCTCGCGCTCACGGCTGTGGCAGCGCGCAGCGCGTCGATGGGCGAGAATCCGGCCGCCTGATAGAGCTCCATCTCGCGAGACACGCTGAAGCCTGGAACGCCCTCGTCGGTTCCCGCCACGACCGACACGCCCGCTTCGTGAAGCTCGCGGATGATGCCCAACGTTCGCGCGAGCCTCGCGTGCGCCGTCGCGGTGTCGATCGTGCGCACACCCATCGCCGCGATGCGCATCGCCAGCGCAGGTGGAAGCTCGTCCACACCAGGCTGGAAGCTGGCCACGGGTTGCGCGGTAGAGTGGCCAAGTAGCTCTCCCCACGACGCGGTTGGGTCGAGCACTGTCCCGTGAGCGCGCAGGCCCTCGACGATGTGTCGCACGCTGTCGGAGCCCGGTTCGCCGCGGATGGGCAGGTGAGCAATGTGGTCCATCCCCGAGTCCACCGCCGCGAGCACGGTGAGCGACGCGGGCACATGTCCGGTGACGGTCATGCCGAGGCGATGCGCCTCACTCGTGATCGCGCCGACCACCGCCGGCGAGAGCAGCGTGTAGAGCTTCATCTGCTGGAAGCCCAGCTCGTGATATCGCCGCACGACCGCTCGGCCCTCGTCAGGAGTGCCAGCGGTAACGACACCGAAGGCGTCCGGGCCTGGCCCGTCCACGAGGCCGGCGAGGAGGAGCGTCGGCCCGATCGCTCGCCCGGACTGGATCGCGTCGCGCAGCGGCAGTTCGAAGTCGATCTCGTTGCCCATGTCCCGCACCGTCGTGACGCCGGTGGCGAGGTACATCGGCGCCCACTCCACCTGCATCACGTGCGCATGCATGTCCCAGAGTCCGGGAACGATCGTGCGGCCGCGTACGTCGATCCGCTGCGCCCCGTTGGGTACGCGGACGATCGAACTTGCCCCGACGGCGACGATGCGGCCGTCTGCCACTACGACCGTGGCATCGCGCAACGGCTGACCGCCAGTGCCGTCCACCACTGTGCCGCCGACGAGCGCGATACTGCCGCGCGCAACGGGGTGCACGGTCTGCGAGAGTCGCGCAAGCTCCGCGAGCCGGTCGCGGGTGGCGAGAGCGGCGAATTGCGGGTACTCGTCGTCGAGTGCCTGGCGCACCGCTTCCAGCGTCAGCCCGCCGCCCCCCGCTGTGGTATAGGCGGCGAGGCGACCGGAGTCGTCGAGCCACACTGATTCCCGACCCCACACCACACCGTCCACTGCGTAGCGCTCGAACACAACGCGGTGACCGCCCACATTCAGGGTGTCGCGGCCGCGACGCTCGACGGTGACGACGTTCGTCGGGCGGCCGGGCACCACATCGACGTGCTCCGGCCGACCATGCGCCAACCACCAACGCACGAGCGCGAGGTGCTGGGCTGCGGGCGTGGTTCCGGCGATCGCGAACGCGCGCGCGGGCAGCGCGACGTGCGTGGTCTCGTCATGTGCAACCACCAACGCGCTGCCACCGCGCATTTGCACCAGCGTCTCCACAGCTCGGCTCGTGTCGCCGACGCGCGCGATCTCGAGCGACAGCGGTGTGAAGTCGGCCGCGAGCAACATCGTGCCGGAGATGTGCGTGCGCCGGCCGCGGTCGCGATAATCGAAGTCGGACTCCAGGCTCCAGCCATTGTCGTTACGGCGCAGGGTGTAGGTTTCGCGGCCGATGGCATGGCCCACGTAGTGGAGGACGAGCGTGTCATCGACGGCGCGGCCTCCATCCTGAGCGAGAGCGGCGGACGGGATTGTCGCAAGAAACGCAACGAGCACGGGGAGCTGGAAGCGCATCGGGCTGTGTCGGATCGTTGTTGTCGCGGACCTAATCCTTACGCCGTGTCGTGTCAGCGGCCGGCTTCGGCGGTTCGAATTCCTTTTCAGGAATCTTGAAGTATTGATCGACGCTCGTGTCCGCCCAGACGCCGAGCACACGTTGCGCGGCATAGTCGCCAATCTTCGGCCCGAACTTGAAGCCTTCTGCGTTCCCACCAGCGGCGATCCACACGTTCGTCATGTGCGGGTGCCGATCGACGATGAAATCGCCGCTTGACGTGATCTCGTAGTGGCAAGCGTGGGTTTGTGCTATCGGCGCATCCTTGAGCAGCGGGAAGCGATGGGCGACAAAGCGACGTGATCCATCGATGCGCTCCTGATTCGCCCATCGGTCGCTCGTATCGGGGTCTTGCTGCTGGGGTGGAACGTCGGGCTGCGCTTGTCCGCTCTGCCGCGGACCACCGGCGTTCGCCGCGTTCGAGCCCGTGTCAGTTGCCGGTGCGTTCGGATTCGGTGTTGTTGCACTGCCGCCAGTATTCGCGGCGGCGTTTGCGCCGGCGTTCGCGACCGTTTGTGGCGGCGTCGGCGCTCGCTCGCTGCCGCGGACGCGAAATCCGCGATTGTCCACGGGCAGCGCTGGCCATCCAGTGACGCCCGGAAAGTTGAAGCTCGGAAGATTAGGATACGTGAAACGATAGTCGCCGATCGGTGTCCCGAAGTAACAGACATAGCCTATAGGGACGCGCATTTTCTTTGCGAACAGATCAGGGAACGTTTTCCCTAGCCATGCGCCGACCGCGTATACGAACGTATCGGCACGCAGCGTCGTTCCCGTGTCGAGGGCGATCTCCTCGAGCCGACCATCGGTGACCTTCGACGGTGTCGCGCGCCCGATGACGATCTCCCCGCCGAGCTTCTCGAACGCGGCCGCAACGGCGTGCACGGCGCGGCGCGCGCGTACGACGCCAGCATCCGGCTCGTACAGCACTGCACTGATCTCGTCGACCGACATCACTGGATATGACCGGCGGACGTCCTCCGGCGAGACGATTGAATACGGAATCTTGTGCTTGTCCCACCAGAGCTTGCAGCGAAGCTGAAAGTTGTCCCAGTCTTCCCGCAGAATCAGATCGCCGGTGACGTGGAAGAGATTCAGTCGCAGATCGCGACCCCACTCCTCGTCAAACGCGGCCCATCGCTTCATCGACTCGCGCGCCCACAGCATCCATAGCTCGCCCTGCGTGCCGGTTCGATCGCCATAAGACGATCGCACGCCGCGAGACTCGTCACCCGAAGTCGACCGGCTATTCCCGGGACCATAGGCATCCACCAGAGTGACTTTCGCTCCAAGCTTCCGCAGATGGTACGCTGTGAAGCTGCCCCAGATACCAGCCCCGATGACGACGACGTCCGGCGAGCGGCGCGTGAGCACTGCTGGGCTTCGACCCGTCTCGTGGGCCGTCAGGCCCTCCGCAGCACGTCCACCGAGGAGAAGCATGCCGGCCGAGGACCCGGCGACTCTAATGAAATCCCGCCGGTCCAGGGAGCTGCTGCCTTCGGTCGAGTCGTCAGCCATATCTGTCTGATGCGAGACGGTTGAATCGGGCGACAACATGCCGCGCGT
This sequence comes from Gemmatimonadaceae bacterium, assembly GCA_025451425.1. The sequence goes on along the minus strand of JANWKK010000085.1, from coordinate 1,088 downwards.
GCGCCGTGGACGCAAACCGGATCGCGAAACGACGCACGTGCGATATAATGGAGCGGTCGAGCATTGACGAGGAGCCGTATAATGCGAATGGGGCGTTCGCCGCGGTTGTCGAGGGCAGGCGTCGTAGCGGCGTCGGGTTTGGTCCTGACCATTGTGTTCGGTTGTGCCCGCGCCGCGAGGAGTTCGCCGCCTACAGTGCTCGTCCCGCTTGGCGCGCACCTCTCGGCTACGGCACCCACTGGCGCGCCGGTCCCATTGCACATCGACCCGAATGCGCGCGTCACGCGGACGACGGCGCCAAACCTTCCCGCGGCGACGTACCTGCCGGCGCAAGCCGATCGCGGCGAGAAGGTCTTCACTCAGGTCTGCGCGATGTGTCACGCGCAGTCGCAGTTCATCGGACAGGCCTTCGTCCAGAACTGGAATGACCATCGTGTGTCGGATTTCTACACGCTCATCCGCAGTACCATGCCAAACAACAACCCAGGTGGCTTGAAGGATGACGAGTACTTGGCGGTTGTTGCGTATTTGCTAAAGGCGAACCACGCGGAGGCGGGGGCGGATTCGCTGAGTACGGATTCGCTCTCGGTGCGGAAGAAAAAGATTGCCGTGCGGTTCCCGTGAGTTCTCGGGGATGAGCGCCTCGACACTCGAAGAGCAATTATTAGCAGCTGTTAAACACTCAGCTCGGCCAGCCAATAACCTGACGTCGCCGCAACCTGCTCGGCTTGCTGGCGCCCGGCGTCGTCCATCGCTTTCATGGCGTCTGCCTGCCGCTGTTGAAACACCTTCTCCAGATGCGCGCCGTAGTAGCTCCCGTTCTCGCGCATTGCGTATCGGCTCACTGATTCAGGGCTGCCGATCTTCAGCGTCTCGCCGAGTTGGAGGTCGACCCCGCGGAAAAACTCGCGGTCCTGCCCATCAGGCACGCCGAACACGAACGGCTCTCCCCAATCGAACGCGTTCTTGATCATCCCGCTCGGATACTTGGTCAACAATTCGAGCGCGCCGCGGGTCACGTACTCGAGCAGCAGCGCGCTGCCAGGAGCGGATTCGGCGGCGATCGCGCGCAGGGTTTCCTTCATCCC
>JANWKK010000084.1 GCA_025451425.1 Gemmatimonadaceae bacterium | reverse complement strand
CGCACCTTCGATCACGTGGGCGAGTTGATGGCCGCAGCCCTCGCGCTCTTCATCCCCGAGGAGTGCGCCAACTACGTCCGACACTGCGGCTACCCGGTTACTACATGAAAATCGAAAACGCTCTAGCTAAAGCGACGCGCTATTCGACGTGAAACGTCGTGCGGTTGGCGTTCGCGATCGCGGGCGTACCCGCGGACGGCACGCGGTTCCAGAAGCTCATCGAGCCATTCAGGAAGAGGCTCGCGATTCTTGGCCAGTCAAGTCAGTCCACGTCGATCACCACGACGGTCACATCGTCGTGGGGCAGCGGATGACGTTGCGTGAAGCTGCGCAGCGCAGACAGAAGCGTGTCGACGAAATCCCGCGGCCCGCGCGCCCGCTCGTCCGCCGCAAATGCGGCGAACCGGTCGGCGCCGAACAGGTCATCGCTGTCCGGTGCGGCTGCTTCGGTGACGCCGTCGGTGTAGAGGATTACGCGGATGCCACCATCAAGCGGCGCCGCGCCGGTCGAATAGGTGGCAAATGGGAAGATGCCGAGGAACATCCCGCGCTGGTCGAGCGCGGTGACCGCGCCGTCGCGCCGCGAGACGACGAACGGCGGCGGATGGCCTGCTACCGCGTAGCGGAGTACGTGAGCACTGACATCGACCACTGCGCACGCCGCCGTCACGTACGATCGCTCGAGCAGGCCGCAAAGCGTCACATTCATTCCCTCGAGTACTCGGCCGGGATCGTGGGTTCTTGCCACTTCCGCGGAAAAGGACACCTTCACCATTGACGCAATCAGCGCCGCCGGCACGCCGTGGCCGGAGACGTCGGCGATCAACACGGCAAGTGTCTGATCGCCGAGGCGACTGACGTCATAAAAATCTCCGGCAACGGCCGCAAGCGGGAGGTAGCGCGCGACGATGGTCACTCTAGGCACGGAGGGAATCTCGTGCGGCAGGATCGACTGCTGAATGCGGCGCGCCGACTCCATCTCCTGCTCGATCGATGCGAGTTGCCGGCCCTGCGCCAGCGATCGTGCAAGAGCGATGTAGCCGAGACATCCGAATGACAGCAGAGCGCCGAGTGGCTCGGCGCGAAACGTCCACGGCACCACGCCGTCGTTGACGGCGTGTTCGTTCACGACGAACGCGATGAACGCCACCACGCCGCCGACGAGAATGCGCCATTCAGGGAACGGAGGCGGGTGGTAGCCGGCTAGCCCTCCGGACAGGAACACGAAGATCGCGCCCGGCGCCAGGATGGTCAGCGCGGGGTCGGGCATGTAATTCGGATCGCGCGCAGCGACATTCGCCACGACCGCACATGCCAGATACACCCACGAGATCGCGATCACCCATTGCAGCGAGCGCTTCCACCCGGGGCCGTAGATTTCCCTCGCGAAGAGGAGCGCCGGAAGAATGATCACATCGTTCAGTCCGCTTGCGACGGAGCGCGCCATGATCGGCGGGATGCCGAGGGCGTCGCCGAGCGGTTGTTCGAAGAACACGCGCAGCCCGTAGACGCATGCGAACGCGCCAATCCAGAGCAGCAGCCGATCTTTGCGCGCCGCGCGGAGCCAGTGCACGACGAGTGCGACCGCGCCGAACGCGCAGATGAGCACGCCGAAGGTAAACGAAAGGAGGTCGGCTGCGGTCATGTAAGACCGCACTTACTAGTAAGCGGTCGCTTACCAGTATGCCGCGCCCGACGATCACGCCGCCACCGGGCCGACCAAGCCTCCAGCAAAGAGCCGTAGCAGTGAGGCATGCGGCTCTTGACACATCGCGATACGATGTATAGGATCGTGATGTATTGACGCCGAAACGCTCAACGCTGGCGCGTCTACCAGCTGACTGCCAAACCTTGCACGGCGCCAGAGCGTGTGCGTCGGATGTCTCCCATTTCATTTTTTCTCGAGGATAAGGATGTCTATGACCACTCGAAATGCCATCGTGTCTCTGTTCCTTGTGGTGGCCACGGCGGCCTCGGCGCAGTCGCTCCCGAATTTCTCCGGCCGATGGGTCATGAACCCCGCGAAAGGCAAGAATCTCGGCATGATGGTGGCCTTGAAGGACACGCTCGCGATTTCACAAACCGCAACGGAGCTCGTGATTCACGATACGTCGTCCTTTCAAGGGCAAGACAATGCGCGCGAGCTTCGGTACGACTTGTCTGGAAAAGCCATACCGAATGATGGACCCATGGGCGACCACAACCAGACCGTCGCGAAATGGAGCGCCGGCAAGCTCGTGACGACCTGGACGCGCGACGGCGCCGTGGCGGGAACGAAATCGGTGATGACGGAGACGCGGTCGCTGTCGGCTGACGGGAAGACCATGACGGTGGAATCGGTGCGCGGCGAAAGTCCGGCGGTCGTGATGATCTTCGAGAAGCAGTGATGAAGTGGACGGCGGCTCTCGCGATCGTCTTGGTACTTGGCGTGGGTGCGTACTTCGGTCGAGGACTGCTGACGGCGCGGACGTCGGCGCCGAACCCACCCACTTTCAGCCAGGCGGCCATGCGCACGATCGCGGCGACGGTCACGACGACCGGCGTGATCCGATTGCGAGTGGGCGCCGAAGTGCGCGTCGGCACTCAAGTGTCCGGCATCGTCCAAAAGCTCAATGTCACCGTCGGGTCGCACATCCGCCGCAACGACGTGATTGCCGAGATCGATTCGCGCGGGCTCCAGGCGCGTCTGGCGCAAGCGAACGCGCAGGTGGCGGTGGCCGAGCAAGAAGTGCGGCGAGCAGACGTGGAGCTCACACGTGTCCAACGCTTGGATCAACAGCGTCTTGTGCCGCGGCAACAGGTCGAGGATCTCGCGTTGGCAAGCCAGGCGGCGCGGGCACAGCTCGAGAAGAGCCGACGCGACGCGGAGGTCGTCGCGACCGACCTCTCGTACGCGGTGATTCGAGCGCCGATCTCTGGCACCGTCGCGTCGGTCTCTACGCAGGAGGGGGAAACCGTGGCGGCCACGTTTGCCGCGCCGACCTTCGTCACGATTATTGCGGACCATGCGCTCCAGCTGATTGCGATGGTCGATGAGACGGATATCGCGAACGTGAGGTCAGCCGACAAAGTGACCTTTACGGTCGAGTCCTATCCGTCACGAGAATTCGAAGGGCACGTCGAAAGCATCGCCCCCAAGGCGACCATCGTCTCCGGCGTCGTCAACTACGAGGTCATGGTTGCCGTGGACTCCGCGACCGACGCGCTCAAGCCGGACATGACGGCCAACATTGCGATCCGGACCGCCGAGCGGCAGGCCCTGGTGGTGCCGAACATGGCGCTGCGGCGCGAGGGGGACGAACCGTTCGTGTACGTCGAAGCAGACGGCCGCCTTGTCAAGCGCTCGGTCTCAGTCGGCGTGCGCGAAGCGGGAGTCGTCGAAATCAAAAAGGGCCTCGCCACTTCGGATCGCGTTCTGACGTCAGCCCCGCCGCCCGGAACCGCCAAAGAGTTGAACCCATGATTGACATCGTCCAGGTCTCGAAAGTGTATCAGCGAGTCGACGGCACGCCGGTGACGGCCTTGCGGGATGTCTCGTTCGCGATCCGCAGCGGCGAATTCGTGACGGTTCGGGGTGCGTCCGGATCGGGAAAGTCGTCGCTGTTGAACATCATCGGGTGTCTCGACACGCCTTCGACGGGCACGTACCGGCTGGCCGGAGAAGACGTGTCGGCGTATTCGGATAAACAGCGATCGCGCGTTCGCTGCCGCCACATTGGATTTGTCTTCCAGTCGTTCAACCTGCTCCCGCGCACCACGGCGCTGGAGAATGTCGAGATCCCGATGGTGTACAGCGGTGGACGCGTCGATCGAGCGAAAGCGTTGGCCACGTTGACGCGCGTGGGGCTGGCCGATCGCGCCCATCACTTCGCGACTGAGCTCTCGGGTGGAGAGCAGCAACGAGTCGCCATCGCTCGCGCGTTGATGAACGATCCGCCGGTGATTCTGGCGGATGAGCCGACGGGCAATCTTGATTCGACGGCGGGCGAGTCCATCATGCAGCTATTGACCGCTCTCCATCACGACGGCCGCACGATCATCCTCGTGACGCACGACGAGCACGTGGCCTCCTACGCCTCACGTGAGCTGTTGATTCGCGACGGAGCGTTGGTCTCAGACCTGACGAACGGTCCCGCGCTGGTCAGCGTTCGATAACAGGAGTCGCTTATGAACGTCTATCGAGGCATCGGTCTGTCAGTGCGCACGCTCTCTCGAAACCGCCTCCGGACGTGTTTCATGATGCTGGGAGTGGTGGTCGGTATTTCGTCGCTGACGGCGCTGTCATCCGTCGGCGAGAGTACCAAGCAGGAAACGATGCGCCGCTTCAAGCGGATGATCGGGACCTTCGATACGGTCATCATCAGGCCCGGCTCCGGTCAGACTCGTGGGATGCCGTCGCTGACGACGGTTCCGCCGACGTTGAAATTCGAGGACGCGCAGGCGATCGCGGCGGACGTTCCGGATGTGCGTCGCGTGGCACAGGTCCAGAATGCGTTCGACGTGGACGTGAAGTATCGAGACCAGACCGCCGCGCCCGCGATCTTCGGCGTCTCCGCGAACTGGACTGAGCTTCGCGGCGACGAGATCGCGCAGGGGAGCAGCATCTCGGATGACGATGTGCAGTCACTCGCCCGAGTGGCCGTGCTCGGAGCCGAGGTCAAGGCCACGCTGTTTGCCGGCGACGATCCCGTGGGCAAGACATTCCGGATCGCCGAGGTGCCCTTCCAGATCAAGGGTGTCCTGGCGTCGCGCGGTGCCGGTCCGGGTGGTGCGAACCTGGACAATCTCGTGCTGATTCCGGTGACCACCGCATCCAGGCGGCTGTTCAACCGCGATTTCCTGACGATGCTGATCGCGCAGTTGAGAGATCCGGAACAAGGCGACCGCGCGGTCACACGGATCACCACTCTCCTGCGTGAGCGGCACCACCTCGTCCCCCCGACGACCGATGATTTCACGATTACGAACCCGAGAGCGGCGATGGCACGCGTGACGGAGGTCGGATCGACCCTGTCGAGAGTGCTCACCGGCGTCGCCGCGCTGGCGACGCTGATCGGCGGCGTCGTGATCATGAGTCTGATGCTGATCGCGGTGTCCGAGCGGCGCAAGGAGATTGGCGTTCGTCGATCCGTCGGCGCCAGCCGGCAGGACATCATGGTGCAATTTCTGCTGGAAGCGCTGATGGTCTCGGCGCTCGGCGGGCTGATCGGCGTCGCCATCGGTGCCGGCGGGACGTCATTGGCCACGTGGTGGCAACAGCTCCCGTCCGCCCTCGTGTGGCAGGCGATCGGGGGCGCGGCGCTCATCTCGGTCACGGTCGGTCTTGTGTTTGGCCTGCATCCCGCGTGGAAAGCCTCGCACGTGGATCCGATCGCGGCGCTACGGTCGTAGTCATGCGGTCGACCTACCGGTATCTGGTCGGCGGCGCCCTCCGGCAGATGTGGCGGTATCGCCTGCGCTCGGGTCTCGTCGTCTCGTGCGCGGCTCTCGGTGTTGCGGGCGTGATCACGTCCGTCAACTTCGCGGCGTCCGGACGGCAGCAGGTGCTCGACCAGATTCGGCGCATTGGCACCAATATCATTCTGGTCACCGCTCAACAGAACCGCGCGACGGCCGGTCGGGCCCGAACGGGCCTGATCGTCACGACGTTGCGTGAGGCGGACTACGTGACGCTTCGCCGCGACGTGGCCGGAGTCGAGCGCTCGTCGGCCATCGTGACCCAGTCCTTTCGACTGAAGGCGGGTGACTTCTCGAAGGTGGCTGCGGTGGTCGGATGCGAACCGTCGTACTTCGCGATGAAGTCCTGGGCCGTGCAAACGGGCGAGCTCTTTGACACGACTGACGTCCGTCGTTCCGCACGAGTCGCCCTGATCGGCCACACGGTCGCGGCCGACCTGTACGGAATCGATTCGGCGGTCGGACAGCGACTCTTCATCAACCGCATCCCCTTTGACGTCGTCGGCGTGCTGAGCGAGCGAGGACAGGGGCTCGACGTCACCAACGAGGACCAGCAGGTATACGTCCCGTTGACCACCGCCATGCGCCGGCTGCTCAATCTTGATTACTTCAATGGCCTCGTGTTCGAAATAAAGGATTGGAACAACATGGATGCATCGGCTCGAACGATCAGCGACCTCTTGCGCGTGAGGCATCGGTCGTTGGCCGGCCAGCGCGAAGACTTCCAGGTGCAAAATCAAAAAGAGCTTGTGGACACGCAGTTGGCGTCGTCGGCGCGGCTGGCGTTCTTTGTCCGCTGGATTGGCGTGAGCGGGTTGATGGTGTCCGGCCTGGGTGTGCTGGCCATCGCGTGGATCGCCGTTCGAGATCGCACAACGGAGATCGGCACGAGGCGCGCGCTCGGAGCGACGGCGTCGGACGTCTTTTTTCAGTTCGTGTTCGAGGCATTTGTGCTCGCGGCCACCGGCGTAGTCGCCGGACTTGCGGTCGGACGCGTGGCATCGCAGTTCACTGTGGCACGCGCCCATCTGCCATTCGTCTTTGAACGCTCGACCGCTTTCGTCTCGATGATCAGCGCCATGCTGCTCAACCTCGTGTTTGCCGCATGGCCGGCGTATAGAGCCGCGCGGCTCGATCCCATTCGGGCTCTCAAACATGAATAAGAGGAGGATCCTTCTCGCGAAGGCTTTCGCGGCGTGTGCCCTCGTGGGCGGCGTCAGTTGGATCGTCGCCAAGGCTGCTGACCGGATTTTCACGAACCCGCGCCCCGAAGCGCACCTGAAGCAACTCTTTCCAGCGGCCGTCGCCTTTTCGCCCCTGGCCGGCGAGCCGCTGCACTTTACCGCGTATGCCGCCGACCCGCGGCTCAATCCGGCCGCCCGTCCGCTCGGATTCGCCTTCTGGACAACGGACTTGGTGCCGCTGGAGCGCGGCTACCACGGTCCCATCCATATTCTCATCGGGATGGATCTCACCGGCACTCTGACCGGGATCGTCGTGGATTCAGACTCGGAGCCGTACGGGTACTTCTCGGTGGAGACACCGCAGTTCGCGCGGCAGTTCAAGGGCAAGAACATCCGCGATCCGTTTCGGGTGGGAGGCGACGTCGACGCCGTGTCGCGCGCCTCGATCAGCATCGCCAGCGCGACGCGCGCCATCCGCGACAGCTCGCGCTTGGTCGCGAAGCAGTTGCTGCCCGAGGCCGGGAAGTAGTGAACCCCGCCGTCGACGGCTGGCGCGAGATCCTCGTGCCCCAGGCGCTCGACGTGGCGTTCTTCATCGCGTTCATGACGCTGGCGCTCGTCAGCTTCTTCCGCAAGAGCGTTCCGCTGAAGTACGTCACGTTCGTCGCCGCGGTCGGCTATCTGGGATTCACCAAGAGCAGCCTCGTGTCGGTCAGCGACGTCTTGCGGCTCACTGACCTGAGCGTGCCAGAGATCAGGTACAGTCTCACGTGGTACGTCTTCATGCTGTTCGTCGTCGTGACGACGGTGCTGTGGGGGCGGGTGTATTGCGGCCGCGTGTGCGCGTTCGGCGCGCTCACGCAGTTGATGGACCCGATCATCCCGAGCAAGATGCGGTTCGAGATCCCCGTGCGGATCGAGGAGTACATCAACCTGATCAAGTACGGCGTGTTGGCCTTGGTGCTCGCATACTATCTCGCCACGAAGGACATCGCGGTGCCGGTTCGGTACGCCGAGCCGTTCTGGAGGTTCAGTCTGTTCGGCACGACGCCGATGTGGTGCGGCCTCTCGGTTCTGCTGCTCGCCACGGTCTTCGTCCGCAACCTGTATTGCCGCTTTCTCTGTCCTGTCGGCGCGACGCTGGGCATCATCTCCAGCCTCACGACGGTGTTCCGCATCAAGCGCTGGTCCGAGTGCAAGACGTGCAAGATCTGCGAGAAGACGTGCCAGTGGGGAGCGATTCGCGGACCCCGGATCGTCGCCAGTGAATGCGTCCGCTGCGACGACTGCGAGCGGCTCTACCTGGATCAGCAGAAATGCCCGCATTGGATCATCCTCAGACGTCGCAGCGACGGAGTGTTCATCGGATCCGCCGTTTCTGGCGCGACTCACGGCCGTCGATGATCGCGATAGCGAAGCGAGTCGGAGGCGCCGCGTTAATGCTGGTGCTTGCTGCGTTCGTGGCGGCATGCACCGGACAGGCAGGCAATGCGACAACGGCCGAACACCTCGTCCAACGAGCGCGCCCTTCGATGGGATCGAACCTGCGGCTCACGGCGTGGACGGCGGACGATGGCGGCGCCGCCGCGGCGTTCGACGCCGTGTTCCGGGAGTTTGATCGGCTCGAGGATCTGATGAGCGTCTGGCGCGAGGGTAGTGACATTGCGCGCCTGAACGCGGCGGCTGGAGATCATCCCGTTTCGGTGAGTTCCGATGTCCTGGATGCGCTCACGATCGCCCATCAGGTCAGCGACTGGACCGGCGGAGCGTTCGACGTCACGTTCGGGGTCCTGACCGACTTGTGGAAGTTCGATTACCAGGACCAGGCCGCCGTCGTCCCGGATCGAAGCGACGTACTCGAGCGCCTTCCCCTCATCAACTATCGCAATCTGGAAGTCGACGACCGGGCGCGCACCGCATTTCTGAGACGCAAGGGCATGCGCGTCAATCTGGGCGGGATCGGAAAGGGGTACGCGGTCGATCGGGCGGTCAGCATCCTGCGTGGGCGAGGATTCCGGAACTTCATGATTCAAGCGGGCGGCGATATGTACGTCGCCGGGCGTAGGGGCGACCGGCCGTGGCGGCTCGGCATCCGGGATCCGAGAGGCCCCGCCGACAGGAGCTTCGCGGAGCTCGATCTCTCCGATGGCACGTTCAGCACATCCGGCGACTACGAGCGTTTCTTCATGAAGGACGGTCGCCGCTATTCGCACATCATCGACCTGTCCCGCGGTGAACCCGCGCAACTGTGTCGCAGCGTGACCCTCGTGACCGATCGCGCGGTGATCGCGGACGCTCTGGCGAAGGGCGTGTTCATCATGGGCCCTGCCGCGGGCATGGCGCTTGTCGAACGACTGAAGCATGTCGAAGCCGTGATCGTCAGCGCCCAGAACGAGGTCCTCATCTCGCCGGGGCTGAAGAACCGTCTCGTCGTTCTCGCGCCGCCGACCGACGCGCCGTAATGTCACGCCACCTCTCCTTGACACATCGTTACGCGATGTATAGAATGCGGTGGATGAATTCCGAGGCGCTCAAAGGCCACCTCG
>JANWKK010000083.1 GCA_025451425.1 Gemmatimonadaceae bacterium | reverse complement strand
TTAACCTCCTTGAAGCATGCGGGTACTTGTTGTACTCAGGTGTGAGCAACATCGGCGATTGGGCGGAGGTGATGCGTGGACTCACGCCGTTCTGGATCTGGCGCGCCGGCCTCGTTCTCGTCGGCGCCAGCACGTACTGGCTCACCACTCGCTGGGCCATGGGACAGCTGGGGCAGCGTCTTCGCACATCAGGCGCCGCGCGCGTCGCCGGAGCAAATCGCTACACGCTCACCGCGTACGCCGTCGGCGGGCTGCTCTCGCTCGCGGCCGGACTCTTCGAGCCGGGCGGCGCGCTCATCGTGCTGATCTCAGGCGTCGCCGCCTCGCTAGGTGGCGCGTCAGGATTGGCCTGGGGACCGCAACTATTGCGCGACCCACGTCTCGGCGAGCCCGCGGAACCAGCGCTGCATGTCACTCGAGATTGGCGTTGGATTGTGGCGGGCGCTGTCGCGGCAGCGGTGTTCGTTGGTGTGCTTGGGCGCGGGATCCCACTCGATATTCATCGCCCCGCTGGCCATTAACGACCAGCCACGGCTCCATGCGCCAAGTAACTCTTTTGTTCAAAGGCCTCGGGACGCTTCCAACGATCGGGAGACCTTCCGACGCATTCACAAATTCAAAACATCACTGGGGTGCGGAGCTGTCTCTGCGCATGGAGTCCGTCAGCGGTTTCAGCGCAGTGTCAGCGGTTTCAGCGGCCTCCGGCGGCCGACACGGCGCCGATACCGCCGACTGGCACCTTGGCAGGGACGGCTCGATGTACGAGGAAGTGGGTGGTCTTTCGAGCCAACCCTTTCCGCGATCAAGGTGTCAGACTCTGTACCCTTAGTCTGGAATCCTCACGTGAACGACTCGTCGCTCCCGATCGTCAAAGGCACGCTCGACAATCTGGTCCTCAAGGCGCTGTGCTGGACGCCGATGCACGGTTTCGAGATCACCCAATGGGTCGAATCGCGCTCGCGTGGCGCGCTCGACGTCCGCGACAGTGCGCTCTACCAGGCACTCCACCGGCTCGAGGAGCGCGACCTCGTCACCGCCGAGTGGGGCGTGACCGACAATAATCAGCGTGCTCGCTACTACAAGATCACCAAATCAGGTCGTGCCAAACTCGTCACCGAGACCGCGCAGTGGGTACGGTACGCGAAAACTGTAACGGACATCCTCACGTCGGCTCCCGGTCCCGCCTAGGAGACAGCCATGTCCGCCGAAATTCGCCCAGGCATTCGCCGACTTCTTCGCTTCATCACGCCGCGCAGCGCACGACGCGACGCCGACGACGAGATTCGACTCCATCTCAGGCTGCGTACCGATCAGCTCATCGCCGAAGGCATGTCGCCCGAGACGGCACGCGCCGAAGCCGAGCGACGCTTCGGACCGATCGATGAAGAACGAAAGAACTTTCACGACGCTGCGCGTCGACGTGAGCGACGCGTGCAATCGCGCGACTGGATCGACGCTGCGCGCGGCGATATTCGGTATGCATTGCGGACATTGCGCCGCGATGCAGGCTTCACTGCTTTCGCGCTCGCCATCGTCGCACTCGGCATCGGTGCCAGCGTAACGGTCTTCAGTCTCGTCGACGGCGTCGTGCTGCGACCGATGCCCTTCCGCGATCCGACGCACCTCGTATGGATTCCAAACACCGGCGACAACGGCAAGGACGAATGGCGTCTTCAAGTCGCACACTTTCGCGACGTGGCCGCGCGGAGCCAATCACTCGCGAGCATATCCGGCTACTTCGCCTACTATAGTATTGGCGACGCCGTCCTCTCCGCGCACGGCGATACGCAGCGACTCACGCGCGTTCCCGTCACCTGCAACTTCATTCCGTTCCTCGGTGTTTCGCTCGAGCTGGGCCGCTCGTTCAGCGCCGATGAGTGTTTGGACAATAGTGCGCCGACGACCATACTGACAGACAAGGTGTGGCGCGAGCAATTCGGCGCGAATCAGAACATCGTCGGGAAAACAATCACACTGAATGAGCAACCCGTCACGGTGATCGGCGTGCTGTCGGCGTCGTTCGATTTCTCCAGCGTGTTCACGCCGGGCGCGCCCGCCGATCTCTTCGTTCCCTACGCGTTGAGCGACAATAACAGCCACAACGGAAACACCCTCGCCGTCATCGGGCGTCTCAAGCCTGGCGTGTCGATCGATCGCGCGAACATGGAGCTCGTCGCTCTCGGAAAGCAGCTGACCGAGGAGTTTCCGCAGCGAAATACGTTGCGGCTGCATGCCCTGTCGCTCGAAGGCCATGTGAACGGTCAGTTCCGCCCTGCGCTGCTCGTGCTCGCCTTCGCCGTCGCCGCGGTGATGCTGATCGTTGCATTGAATCTCGCGAGCCTGCAATTCGCGCGTCTCACCGCGCGCGGGCGAGAGATCGCGGTGCGACTCGCGCTCGGTGCGTCGCGCGGACGAGTGATTCGTCAGACGCTGACGGAGAGTCTCGTCCTCGCGTGCGGCGGCGCGCTCCTGGGCGTTGCGATCGCATTCGTCGCAACGAGATACGTGTCGCACTTGCGTGCGTTCGACATTCCACTGCTCTCACGCGTCACCGTAAACGTTGCGGCGCTCGTCGCGGCAACGGTCGTCGCCGTGGTGACCGGTGTGGTCGTCGGCGTGCTGCCGGCATGGCAGTCGCCGTCTGACCCTAACGACGCGTTGAAGGAAGGCACGCGCGGTACGACCCGCGGCAGGCAGCATGCGCGGATGCGGTCTGCCCTCGTCGTCACAGAGATCGCGGTCGCGTTCGTGCTCGTCGTCGCGTCGTCGCTGTTGTTGCGCAGCTTTGTGCGCGTCCTCGATGCCGACCTTGGCTTCAACCCGGAACGGCTCGCGAAGTTGCGCGTCGATCCAGATACACGGTTTAAAGATCTTGCATCAGCGACGATTTACTACGATGACGTCCTGCGTCGCGTGCGTGCCATTCCGGGCGTGACGAGTGCGTCGCTCAGCGACATGCTGCCGTTCACCGGCGACCGAAGCTGGGGCATGCCCGCCGAGGGAGAAACGTATCAACGGGGCAACGTACCTGAAGGGTTCGTGCGCGTCATTGGAACGGATTACTTCCACACGATGGGCATCCCGATGCGCTCGGGTCGCGACTTCGGAGACATCGATACGCCTGACTCCCCACCAGTCGTGATCATCAATGAGTCGATGGCGCACACGCTCTGGCCGGATCGTAGCGCCATCGGACGGCGAATTGGTCGGCCGAAGAACTTCGTAACAGTGATCGGAGTGGTTGGCGATGTCCGCCACGGCGCGCTCGAGAGCCCGTTCACCGGCGAAGTGTATTACCCATTGCATCAGGAATTCGGATCGCGCATTGATCTGATAGTGCGCACGACGCTTCCGCTCGCTCAGCTCTCGCAGGCTGCGCGCGGCGCACTCGCGCCAGTCGCGCACGAGGCCGCGAAGAATGCGTGGACGCCAGTGCAGGATGTCATTGACCACGTCGCATCTCCGCGACGATTCGTCGTCATGCTACTCGGCGGCTTCGCCTCGTTTGCGTTGCTGCTCGCAGCGCTCGGCATTTACGCTTTGATCTCGTACGGCGTGACGCAACGTCGTCAGGAGATCGGCATTCGCATCGCGCTTGGTGCGACGACGAACAACGTGCGCGAATCGATCCTGCGCGGGACGATTGCGCTGGCGCTTGGCGGGATGTTGCTCGGTGTCGTCGTCGCCATGCTCGTGGTCCCGGCGATGAACGGATTGCTGTTCGGCGTGACGTGGACGGATCCGGCGAGTTTTGTTGGCGCGATCGGATTGTTGGTCGTCGTCGCTGCCGTCGCAGGGTTGATTCCGGCGCAACGCGCGGCGCGTGTCGACCCGAGCGTCGTGTTGCGAGACGGATAGAGATGTCGGCGTCGACGCTGCCGGTCAGTCGGCGCCGCGACCGAAGCTCCGCCCGAGAATCATCTTGAGGATCGAATGATCCGTGCTGCGCGTCGTTCCTTCACCGAGGCCGATGTTGAACTCCCAGCTGGGGCCCATGTCCAGATTCAGCGCAAAAAAGAACTGCTGCTGCGTCCGGACGAACGGATCGAAGTGCGTAACCGGTCCGAAGGAGCCGTAATACTCGAGCGCCGTCGACACCTTAGGCAGCAGATCGAACATCACCTGGGCATTCGGCGCGAACTCGAAACCGGCCGGCACATTCTCGCCGACCAATGCCCGCTCGAGCGCCGGATTCAACGACCAATAGAGACGTCCGATCTGCTGGTCGATAATCGGCCGAATCTCCCACGTCCATGTATCCGCCGAAAACTGACGGCGCTGGAATCCGATTTCCTGTGAAAGGCTGAGCCCAATGGGAAGATGCCAGCTCTTCGGCACCGCGATGCGCGGACGTATGTGATCGCCCACCCATTGAAACCCCGTGGTCTCTTGCGTACTCGTGAACGCGTAAAAGCCGACCTCGAACCAATCGCTGAAGCCATGGGTTAACTCGAGCGTTTCGTGCAGCGCGTGCTGGGTGGGCAGAAGCCCATCTTCGCTGACGATCGACCCAGCAAGTGTGAAGTTGCTGTGCAACTCGACCATGGTGCGTCCGCGTGGCACGAGCTCCGAGCCATAGACCTGGATCTCGTAATTGTCCTGCGCTCTCACCGGCGACGACGCAAAAGCGAGGATCGCCGAGATCATGAAAAGTGTGAGGCCGAGCATCGGGCGTTTGAACGCGAGCATGGAGAGCGAAGGACGTCGTGGTACGAGCGAAGAGTGACGCGCGAAAGATGCACGCGGTCAACGCGCGGAGCGAGCCAGCAGCACCTGGGACTCTCGCCCTAAGCGACGATCGCGCAGATCGAGTACGTTCGGGCTACCGCGATCGTTCGGCTTACAAGTCGCTAGATGGCTAGTCCGAGCGGCGCGCGATATGGGTATGTCGTAGATTCTCGCTCCTCGAGTGCACTCGAGGTCAAGGTGGTCGCCGACCTTGACCTCGAGCCTAGGTAAGATGGTAGCCTGCCGGCTTCCTCATCGAAACGGCCACCATGCCCCATATCCGACCGCACGTGCTTTTGTTGTCCCTGTTCATTCCCGCCACGCTTGCGGCGTGGACGCGCGCCGAGGATCAGCGCGCTGCCTCACCCAAGATGACGCGCGCCGCGGTTGGTGAATGAGTGCCACTTCGGCGCGCTGTTCGTCGAAAGCGGTATTTACGATTTCGTCAACATCGAGCGCCGGCTCAGCGCGGAACAGGAGGTTTCGCCCGCGATGTTGTCCGCCGCGTTCGGTCTTTGGGGGCCACCCCGCACCGAGCCGCTGCTTCCCTTCCTTCTCGAGAGGGCACGCGCGGGAAAGCTCGTGCTGGGCGGGCTGGATGATCAAATCGGCCGTGGCACGTACGCGCAACTCGAGATGCCCGACCATCTCCTTCGCTATCTCCGCGGAGATACGCGTCGTGCCTGTCTCTCCGTGTTGACGCGGTATACGAAGTGGCAATACACCGATGACGCACCTTACAATAGAAAAGAGAACGCGGCAATCCTCGGTTGTCTACGAATGCTCGACGCCGCCGCGGCGAGCTCGCCCGCAACGGAGGCCACAGTCGATCGACAACTGCTGGCGAGCTTGACGCGCGACTTCCGTCGTGATTTTCCGGAGAGCGGTGCGACCGGCGCCGATACGACGTTCCGCACGTCAAACGCGCGCGACTCTTCGATGTACCAGAACTTCGAGTGGCTCAGCTCTCGACTTCCGCGCCGCACCAAGGTCATCGTCTGGGCGGCGACGACACATATCGCAAAACGACTCTCGTCGGTGCCGGGCAAGCTAACCCAGGTTCCGTTCACACAGCTCGGCGGCGCCAAATTGCACGACAAGGTATTCGTGCTCGCATTCACAGCTGGGAGCGGAACATATGGAATGCCTCGCCAAACTGTGCGCGAGCTGTCCGAAGCGCCGGATACCACTCTCGAAGGTCGGGCGCTGCGCGATTCGCCGAACGACATGGTGTATGTCGGCCCGCAAGAGTTGGCGTCACTTGGGACGGTGAGCGCGCGCCTCGCGTCAGTTGATTTCACGAAAGCTCGTTGGGCAAACGCGTTCGACGCAGTGGTGGTCATTCGGCGCGAGAATCCGCTCTGATCGGGTGTGCCGATATTTTCGCGTGTGACTAGTTTCGTCGATCAGTATCAGCCCCCTGTCGCAACAGCGCTCGAATCGAAGGCAGATAGTACCGGCTCGAGATCACGTTTGTGCCGCCGCGTAAGCGGATCAAGTACACCGATTTTGCGTAGCGCTCCAGCGCCGCGATGGCGCGGACGTTGATCACGGCCGAGCGACGCACGCGGACGAAATCGGGACTGCCGGCCAATCGCCGCGAAACCGTGTCCATCGTCGCGCGCATGAGGTATCCGCGCCCTCCGCTGTGCACGCGCACGTAATTGCCCGCGCTCTCGAACCAATCGATCCGCTCGGCGTCGATCAGCAGCAGGCGATCGTCATCGCGCACAACGAAACGTGTGGCCGATCTCGACACCGCGGGCGTCGTCACATCGGTTGCCGACCGCTCCGCTAGCAGTCCTTCGAGGCGGTCGGCCAACGTCGCGCCGCGCTTGAACGCGAGCGTCGACGCCGCCCGGTCGAGCGCGTCGCGAAGTCGCTCCGGATCGACCGGTTTGAGGACGTAATCGAGGGCGTGCACCTCGAATGCCTTGAGCGCATGCCGATCGTAGGCCGTGATGAAGATGACGAGCGGCATCGCATCGACGCCGATCTCCTCGATAATATCGAAGGCGGTACTCCGGCCGAGTTGGATGTCGAGGAGCGCCACATCCGGTTGGCGTTCTACGATCGTGGTCACGGCCTCATCGCGGCCGCCGCACTCGCCGACGCACGTCACGCCTGGCAGTGCCGTCAGCTGTTCGCGCAGGCCCCGCCGCGCGACCGGCTCGTCGTCGACGATGAGCACTTTCATACAGCCGCCTCACGATACGGAAGATAAATATCGACGGAGGTGCCCGGCGCATCCGACCTCCCGTTTCCGGTTCGCCAGTCGACGCGCGCCTCCGCGCCGTAGAGTTGCTCCAATCGCGCGCGCGTGTTGGCGATCCCGATGCCGCGTCGCCTCGTCGAATCTTCGACCAGCCCGACGCCGTCGTCGATCACCGCGAGGTGCATTGCACCGTTCACGCGCGATGCATGGAGCGTCACGGCGATCGGCCGGTCGTCCGGCATACCATGCTCGATCGCGTTCTCGAGCAACGGCTGGAGCAGGAAGACGGGGATATTGCCGCGCAGCGTATCGGGACTCACATCGAGCACGACGACCAAACGCTCGCCAAACCGGCCGCGCTGAATATCGAGATAGCCGTTAGCGCACGCTAATTCCTCTTCCAGCGGAGCTTCATGCCCGACCTGGTCGAGACTCCGGCGCAGTAGCGTCGAGAGGCGCAGAATCATCAGTCGCGCCTTGGCTGCGTCCTCGCCGACGAACACGGAGATCGCGTTGAGCGTGTTGAAAAGAAAATGCGGTCGCAGCTGCGACCGAAGCGTATCGAGCTTCACCTGCGCCAGCTCGGCCCGAAATGCGAGCGCGGTATAGAGCATGACCACGACGGTGTAAAACACGACGCCGGTGAACACGCCCCACACGAAACCCTGCGAGATAACGTTTCTGCCGAAGGGCCGCGCGAAGCTGCCGCTGAGCCGCGCGTACAGGCCTAACGAATCGATCGAGTAGCCGATGAGGTTGTGTACCACGGCAAGCGCGAGCGCGATTCCAGCGTGCGCCATGAGTGGCCGCACGACGCGTCTGGTGTTCAGCGGCCAGCGTCGAATCGCGATCGCAATCGCGGGCACGAGCGCGACCCAGATGAGCCAGAATTCCAGGCCGTTGACGATATCCCGCCTGGCGAACTCGCCGCGCCCACCAGCGAGATCCATGAATACTTCTTCGGCCGTGAAAAACGCGCCGACGGTGAACGCCATCAGCACAAGTCGGGATCCGCGCATTCTGCCGAATGTCATGACCAAATCATGCGTTCGAGTGCGACCCTCGGACAATGGTGCAACAAATCCCTGAAACGGAACCGAATTTCTCAGCCGAGGGCTGTTACATGGACAATTGCTTGGATGGCGCGGCGCTTCAGCGCAAGATGACGCGACTCTTCCACCCCCCATCATGCCCTTCTCTATTCCGATCCGACTGCGCGTCTTCGGTGTCCTGGCGCTGATGACGGCCCGCGCTGCCATCATCTCCGCTCAGCGCTACGAATCTCTTACCCCTGCCGCGCGGCAACTGGTTCGCGTCGGAACGTCGCGTGTCGTACTCGAGCACGTCGAGATCATCGACGGCACAGGGGACGCGCCGCAATACGACCGCAACGTTACGATCGAGAACGGCAAGATCGCGATGGTGTCGCCCGGCTCGGACGAACAGCCGCGCGATGGTACAACGCTCCTCGATCTCCG
>JANWKK010000082.1 GCA_025451425.1 Gemmatimonadaceae bacterium | reverse complement strand
CAGCGCGTGTCCGACACGAACCGCGGCGCTCGATGGCACGCCGCACTGGGGATTCTCGCTCGGCGTGCGCCATCAGCTCGGCGTTCGTTAGGCTCTCGTTACGGCGTATTGGACGTCACCGCCGCCGGCGCGAGCACGATGAGCTGCCCCGACATCATCGGCAGGTGTGACGCGATCGAGCAGACAATTGGATAGATGCCGGCGCGCTTGGCGACGTAGGTCGCTGTGGTCGCCTTCTGCGGAGGCAGTGGAACGACCAGATCCGGCAGAACGAACGAATGCACGTCGTCCTCGGGATTGATGAAGTTGAAATGAATCGTATCGCCCTCCGCGACGGTAATGTCAGACGGCGAGAAGGCATAAACCTCTTTTCCGTCCAGCACACCGCCCTTCGCGAAGTCCGGTTTCAGGAATGGCAGCACGCCCTCCTCTTCTTTAACGAGCATCGGCACGGTCGTGATCGTGATGTTCCGCGCCCGCGGCACGTAGCGCGGCGTTTGGCGCTGAACCGCGTCGCGCGAGCAGCCGATGAGGAGTCCGATTGCCAGAAAACGGAGACGGTACACGCCCACGAGGGACCTCACTCTTGATCGTTTTGAGCGACGAGCGCGAGAGTTGCAACAATCCGCAGACTGATCCTTGGAGGAGAGCTCATGCGTATCGAAGTCTACCGCGGCATTGCCCTCGCTGTCGCCCTCGTCGTTTCCGCTGCCTGCGGCCCATTTCATCGCGGCGCTGAACCAGAATCGGTTGTGGTCTTTCACAACCAATCGACCGACCAAGCCGATGTCTACGCGCTCGCTTCCGGCGGCGATCCAACGCGAATCGGAACCGTGTTCCCGGGCAAGACCGAGACACTGCGCGTGCCCCAAACGATCACCGGCGGCGCCAATCGGTTGAATGTCATCGCGCGCATCTTCCCCGGCGGTCGCGTCGTGTCCAGCGGTCCGTTCTCGATCTATCCTGGCGACACGATGGAAGTCACGCTGTCGAGCGATGAGAAGATACTTTCGGTTCTGCCGTCGGCAACCGGACAGTAGCGCCGCTGCCTAAACAGTCAGTCGCCTTCCATCCGCGCCAGGTCAGGCTCGACGTGCGTGCGCATGCAGTCCGGGCACACGCCGTGGCTGAGCTGCGCGTAGCGGGAAACGTACGACTCGACGGTGAGCCAGTAGTCCTCGTCGTCGCGGACCTTTCGGCAATACGAGCAGATCGGCAGAATGCCCTGCAACATCTTGATCTCCGCGAGCGCCGATTGTAGCTCGCCGAGGAGCCTCTCGCGCTCCTCGTCCGCTTGTTTCGCCGCCGTGACATCGCGGGCCACTGAGTAGATGAGCTGTTGCGAAAAGTCAGGCGTCGCGTTCCACTTGAGCCAGCGGAACGACCCGTCCCTGCACATATACCGATTCTCGAACTCGAGCGCCTGGCCGCCGCTTCTCACCTTGCCGTTCTGGTTCAGGGTACGAGCGCGGTCGTCGGGATGCACGAAGTCAATGAAGGGACGCGATCGGAGCTCGTCGATGGTGTAGCCGAGCGTTCGCTCCCATGCCCCATTGAGCCGCCGGAAAAATCCGTTGAATCCGAGGACGCATAGCATATCGACCGAGAGGTCGAAGAATCGCTCCTCGAGGATCCGGCCATGCTCGACGGCGCCGTTGAAGGCCGAGATTGGAGTGAGGATCGCGCGATCGGTCATCGAAGGTTCCTGCGACGTCGAGAGAGTGGTGCGGGCCGACAGCGCTCCGCGATTGGCGGAACCGCTGCAGATCCGACATACTGACGACGACGGAATTTGTCCGACGTCTCAGGTGAGTGGAAGGACGCGACGGAGCCCGTCGCACGTTCGCATGGGCCAAGGCAGTATTTCTGCGGATTGCACCGGAATTCACCTGACGAGCGCCTCATGAATCTCGAGTTGGATGTCCGGCAGGCACTCCGCGGATTTCGCGGCGCACCGGCCTTCGCGGCCACGGTCATTTGCATCCTCGCCCTCGGCATCGGTCTCGCCACGGCGGTGTTCACCGTCGCGGATGCCGTGCTCCTGCGACAGCTACCTGTTGTCGATCAAAACCGGATCGTCGTACTAAATGGCGAAGCGCCAAGAAAGGGTCTCGATAACGTTCCGCTGGACGTCGACGGCGTGCGGGACTTTGCTCGCTCGACACGTACCCTTGCTCGTACCGGATTCTTTCTCTACAACGGCGCGACTCCGGTCACCATTCGCGAGAATGGCCGCGCGTCTCGACTCCAGGTGGCGCTCGTCTCCGGCAATTACTTCGACGTCCTTGGCGCTCGCCCGCTAATCGGCCGGCCACTGCGGCCGGAGGATGGCGAAGACGGAGCAGCGCCCGTCCTTGTACTGAGTCATCGCGCCTGGCAGGAGCGCTTTGGTGGCGACGCGGCTGCTTTAGGTCAGCAAATGTTTGTACAGGAGTACGGCCGAGCATTTACCGTCGTCGGCGTATTGCCGGCGGGTCTCGACTACCCGCGTGGCGCGGATGCGTGGATGGGGCTGTTCTCCGTGATTCCACCGAAAACAGCCCGCTACGTGAGTCTCGATATCATCGGCCGTCTCACAAGCGGCGCGACTCTCGCCGACGCACGCAATGAAATGACGGCATTCTTTCATCGAAACGGGACGGACGCGTTTTTCGCTGACGTCCACGGCGTCGTGCGCACGCTGCCCGATCTCACGTTAAGCGACGTGCGGCCGGCGATTGTTGCTTTCACGCTCGCCGCGGCCCTTCTCCTTCTCATTACCTGCGTCAATGTCGCCAACCTCCTGTTAGTGCGGGGGCTATCGCGCGTTCGCGAGATCGCCATTCGCACCGCGCTCGGTGCGAGCCGGGCACGCTTGATCGCGCAGCTGTTGATGGAAGATGCACTGCTCGCGGTCGGCGGCGGTGCGCTCGGCGTGCTCCTCGCCGCGGCACTCGTGCGAGGCTTCGTCGCGCTGGCGCCTAACGGGACGCCTCGGGTCGACGAGATCGTAGTGAATCGCCGCATCCTCTTTGTCGCGTTCGCCGTCACCGCGATCGCCATGCTGCTCTCGTCGATCGTTCCAGCGCTGATGGCCGCGACCACGGACGTGCAACGCGCGCTCCGCTCTGACGGGCGACAAAGCGCGAGCCGTGCATCACGGCTCCTCGCGGAAGGTCTCGTCGGCGGGCAGGTGGCGCTCGCGGTGCTCGTCCTCTCCGCGGCTGGCCTCCTCGCGCGAAGTCTGTTGCGGCTGCAACGAACCGACCTCGCTTTCCGACCGACGGGGGTCATCGTTGTTGAGCTGGCACGCGAGGGCGACGACTTCCAGACCGCGCTGCTGCAGCGGCTTGTCGAATCCGTGCGGGCAATACCCGGCGTTCAGGGCGTGTCGCCCGTCGTGTCCGTTCCCTACTCAACCACGCGAAGCTGGCAAGGCCGCCCCACCGCCGAAGGCCAGTCGGAGCAGGACGCAGCGCATAATCCGATGCTCGACTTCGAGGTTGTCGGACCTGAGTTCTTCTCGACGCTTGGCCTAACGGTCACGAAAGGGCGCGCATTTCGACCGACCGATGTTCATGGCGCACCGCTCGTCGTTATGCTTAGCGAGAGCGCGGCGCGCCACTACTGGCCCGGCGCGAGCCCAATCGGACAGCACGTCGTTGCTGCACCAGGGTCGTTCACGACAGTGATCGGCGTCGTACCGGACACGCGGTACCGTGATCTCCGTGATCCACACGCGACGATGTACTTCCCGCTCGCGCAGTCACCCTTTCCATTCGCGCCGACCACGCTCGTAGTTCGCACGACGCGAACGCTTTCGGACGCGGCGGCCGCCGTGCGCGGCGCGATTGCGGACGTTGCGCCGGACGTCTCGGTCGCGCACGCCGTATCCTTCGGCCAGCTTCTCGCGGCCCCGCTCGCGGAGCCGCGCATGAATGCGCTGCTGCTCATCCTGTTCGGCTTGAGCGCAATCGCCCTCGCGAGCGTTGGGTTATTCGGCGTCCTCGCCGCCATGATACGCCAACGCCGCCGCGAGCTCGGAATCCGCATGACGCTTGGCGCCTCGCCAGGCGAGGTTGCACGTCTGGTGGTGCGCCGAGGCCTCGTGCTCTCCGCGTTAGGCACGGCGAGCGGCCTGCTGATCGCCCTCGGCACGAACCACGTGTTGGCGTCGCTGCTGTTCGAGGTCTCGCCGAACGACGCGTTGACCTTCGGCGTCGTCGCAGCGACCGTCGCCGTCGTTGCTATCGTGGCGAGCGCAATCCCGGCGAGGACGAGCAGTCGGATCGATCCAGCGATTGCGTTGCGATCTGACTAGTGGAAACACTTATGGATGAGGAGGCAAAGGGATGCGCGGATGACCCGGATGAGACGGATCGTTCCAACTGGCACGAGAGTATCCATCGCCGTAGTCGATTCCTTGTTGTTGTAACTGCACACGCACCGACGTCATCCACTCGAGCAAGTCTGATCCATGAACTACATGCAAGTTCTCCGTCTTGCCCGGACCCTTCCGGCGCTTCTGCTGAGCGCCACGCTTCACGCCCAGTCGCCCACCCCGGGTCCATCGCGTGAGGACGTCAACTGGGCCTTCTCGAACTTCGAGGATATCTTCGGCGGCCGGCTCGTCGCCGCGTTCGATTCGATCCCCGCGGCCAAATACGATTACAAGCCGACTCCATCGCAACAGACGATCGGCTACATAGCGCAACATCTCGAGGGCGCGAACTACGGGCTTTGCGAACAGTTCGGAGGTCTGAAGCACGCCTCGACCGCGAAGGACTCACTTCCCGCCAACGTCAAAGCGGGCTGGCCCAAAGACACACTCGTCGCGCGACTCAAGGCTTCGCTGGCCTTCTGTGACACAGCGCTCGCGCGCATGGGACCGCTGGAGTCGGTCGCCACCGCGAGCTACCTGCTCAGCTTCGAGACCGATCTGGCGGAACACTACAGCCAGTTATCGGTCTATATGCGTTTGCTCAACATAGTGCCACCTTCGGCGCTCAAACCGCAGCCACGCACCGCGATCGATTTGCCATTCTCCACGGTGTCTCAATACGTTGGCGTGTACGAGCTCGCACGGGGCCTGGAACTCGACGTCAGCATGCGAGAGGGAGCGCTGTACATCAAGTCGAACCTTGGCAATCCACCGAGACGGCTTTGGCCCGAGACTGATAAGGACTTCTTCGCCAAGGAAGTCGATGTGCAGGTCACCTTCAGTCACGATTCGACCGGTGCCGTAACCGGCCTCGTTCTGCACCAGTTCAATCGCGAGCGGTTCGCGGCGAAGATTAAGTGAATATCCGATTTGCCTAACGATCCACCTGCGCCTGTTGCGCTGGCGCGTACCGTGGGCCGGATACCCGCTCGGGCGCAAGCGCCGAGTCGAGTAGCGCCATCTCTTCGCGCGTGAGCCGCACGTCCACGGCACCCAGGTTCTCCTCGAGATACTGGCGGCGCTTGGTGCCCGGAATCGGCACGACGTCGTTGCCTTTGTGCAGCAGCCACGCGAGCGCGACCTGGGCCGGCGTCGAGCCGTTCCGCTTCGCCAAATCACGCACCGCCGACGCGGCTCGCATGTTCGCGTCGAAGTTCGCGCCCTGGTAGCGTGGATCCCCGCGGCGGAAGTCACCCTCCGCGTACTCCTCGGCGCGCCTAACGGTGCCGGTGAGAAAGCCACGGCCGAGCGGCGCAAACGGTACCAGGCCAATACCCAGCTCCCGCAACACCGGGATGATGCGCGGCTCGAGGTTGCGCTCCCACAGCGAGTACTCGCTCTGAAGCGCCGAGATCGGATGCACGGCATGCGCGCGACGAATCGTTTGTTCGCCGGCTTCCGAGAGGCCGAGGTGCCGCACCTTGCCCGCGCGCACCAGCTCGGCCATCGTGCCCACCACGTCCTCGCTCGGCACCGCGCGATCGACGCGATGCTGATACAGCAAGTCGATATGATCCGTCGCGAGGCGCTTCAACGAGCCCTCGACCGCCTCGCGAATGTGGTCCGGCCGGCTGTTCAAGCCCGCGATGACGCCGCGTTCGTTGTACGTGAAGCCGAACTTCGTCGCGATCACGACCCGCTCGCGCGCGCCTGGTCCAAGCTCCTTCAGGGCGCGGCCGAGCAACGCCTCGTTCTTGTATGGCCCGTACGCCTCGGCCGTATCGAGGAACGTGCAGCCGAGCTCGATCGCGCGATGGATGGTCGCGATCGACTCATGTTCGTCGCGCTCGTCCGGCGACCCGTACGCGTGACTCATGCCCATGAGCCCAAGGCCGAGCGTGGAGACCGTAAGGCCCTGGCTACCGAGTCTACGTGTTGGTAACATAGGTGGGCTCGTTAGGCTACCGGACGTGCCACATCGCGCTGCGTTACCGTCCGCCGAATCTACTTCTTGACGGTAAAGTTCACCGTGTCGCGTCGACCTGGCATCGGCGAGTGATCGCCATAGCCGATCACCGCAATGATCGTGTGCGGGCCAACAGCGAGGCCCTTGAACGTGTACGTGGAATCGCCGGTCCCGATGTGCACGATCTTCTTGCTCGTCGGCGGGATCGGGACATTGTCGGCCGTCGGGATCGTGTCGAGGAAGAGATGATAGTGGCCGACGCCGTCGACTTTCTTCCCGTCCGCCTTCGCGATCGTTACTCCGTCGGCGTGCAGCGTGACGATGACGTCCTTGCCCGTTGTGGCGCCCTTGGCAGGGCTGGTGATCGTTACCCCAGCGTTCGACGCCGCGGGGGCGGCCGGGGGCGCCGCTGGCGTTGTCGAAGCGGCAGTCGTTGCGCCGGCGGCCGGGGCAGCTTGCTGCGTGTCAGCAGCGGGCGTTCCTTCCTTCTTACAAGCGGTCGTACTAACGATCGCGAGCAGCGCAGGGACGATTACATGTCGCATAGTCGGTGTCGTTCGTGTGATACCGCGTCAACTTCACCATCACAACATAGTCAATCGGCCGCGGAGTGTCTTGCTGCCGGGGCTCGGCGTCGCCTCAGGGCTGGATGGTGAGCTCGGCGTGCAGCGGCGCGGCCGAGTCCTCCCCAACCCACACGTCGAAGCGGCTCGGCTCGACGACCCACCGCTTGGCCTGGGGGCTCCAGAACTGCAGCTCCCTACTGCCTAACGTGAACGTGAGCGTCTTCGTCTCGCCATGTTGGAGTGCCACGCGACGGAACCCCTCGAGCTGACGCACTGGCCGTGACGCCGATCCGGACTGCTGGTGAATGTACAGCTGCGCGACGGCGTCGCCGGCCGCCGCTCCCGTATTCATGACATCGACCGCCAACTCGACGCTGTCCCCTGCCTTTGCCCGCGGCTTCGAGAGGCGAAGATTACTGAACTTGAAAGTCGTGTAGCTCAGGCCGTAGCCGAACGGATATAGCGGCTTGCTCGAGATGTCCCAATAGCGCGACGTGAACTGCGGATCGCTCTCGGGTGCGTGCGTGAGGTTGTGGTTATAGTAGAGCGGCTCCTGCCCCGCCGAGCGCGGCCAGCTCACGGGCAGTTTTCCGCCGGGATTCACGTCGCCGAAAATCACATCGGCGACAGCGTTCCCGCCCTCGACACCCGGCAGCCACGATTCGAGAATCGCGGCCGCATGATCGGCAAGCCAGTTGATCTCGAGCGGCCGTCCATTCTCGAGCACGACGACGAGCGGTTTCCCGGATGACGCCGCGGCTTCGACCATCTGCTGCTGAATCCCGGGCAAGGTGAGCGTGCCGCGCGAGGCGGCTTCACCGCTCATCAAGGCTGGTTCCCCGACCACGGCGATGATCACATCGGCCTGGTCTGCGGCAGCCTTTGCCTTCGCCTCCCAATCCGCGACTTCCGCCGGCGTCGGTGGCGGCTCCGGTTTAGTGCCCATAAACTTGTCCATGAGGCCTGTGAAGACCTTCGACATGTGCGGCCCTGGGACGTACGCGACGCGCGCTTCGGGACCGAGCCGATTCCTGAGCGCCGCGAGCACGGTCACCGCAGGCGCATCCCGACCTCGAGTAAACACTCCAGCGGGCGACGGTCCGCCCGTAATATCGGTCGGCGAGTCACCCAGCAGCCCAATTACCGCTACGCTTTGCGTCGTCTTCGCGAGCGGCAACGCATGATTGTCGTTCTTGAGCAGAACCATCGAGCGGGCGGCAAGCCTTCGCGCGAGCGCGCGGCCATCGGCGGTGACCTCGCCGGCCGCTGACTCGTTAGGGTACGGATGATCGAAGAGTCCGATCTGGAACTTGAGCTCGAGGATCGGCAGAACCGCGGCGTCGATCTGTG
>JANWKK010000081.1 GCA_025451425.1 Gemmatimonadaceae bacterium | reverse complement strand
TGAGGGTTGAGGGCTGAGGGTTGAGGGTTGAGGGTTGAGGGTTGAGGGCTGAGGGCTGAGGGCTGAGGGCTGAGGGCTGAGGGTTGCGCATTAGAGAACTCTGAACGTTCACCGTCGCCCGTCGTCCGTCGCCCGTCGCGCTCTAACGGTGATCGGCCTCCCAATCGCTCAAGTGCCGCAGCAAGTAATCGAGCGAGAAGACGTGCTTAGTCCGATCGCGGTCGCGGCGGAAGACGACGTGGGACCATCCACGCATGCCCGTCGGAGTGTACCACTCGTTCGGGCCGAGCTGCAGTCGGTCTCCGTGAATGGCGCGGATGAGAACTCGCTCATAGCGTGAACGCGGCAGCTCGTGCTCGGGAAAGAGGTCCTCCCACGCACAGAGGCGCCCGACGCTTTCGTACGATGGCGGACGATCGGCCAGCTCGAGCAGCGATGGCGTCCGCCCAGCCATCACGCCTCCGATGAGCCGGAGCGAAAATGGATCCGCGTAGCGGCGTATCGCCGGCCAGAACTGTTTCGTGATGCGTCCTGCGATCTCGCGCAGTGACAGCGATTCGCCGTGACAAACATCCCAACGATCATCGTCCACGTGCGACGCGAAGGGATTGCGAGGAAAACAGGAGTGCCGTGCTACCCAGCCTTTGCGGGAGCTGTGTGGCACCGGTGCAAAATCGCGAAAGATCGGAAGGCTGCCATGCGCCGATCCGTACAGCTCCTTGAGCTCGTAAGTGGGCCAACTCATGACCTCGCGCACAATGCCGACGATCACCGTGGCCGTTGCGATCATGAGCGCCGCATCGGGCGTGAAATCCGCCGTGACTTCAATCCGGTTTCCGCGTGGACGCACTCCGATCCCGGTCGACTCACGATTCGCCGCGAGGAGCATGACCGGCGCTGGCAACAGGTATGTGAGGAGGAGTGCCAGCTTCTCGACGGTAAGATCGGCGCTGCGTTCGCCGGCGAGGAGATCGAACGAAACGTTATAGTGAGTACTAAACCCAACGAGGCGCACGTCACGCTCATGTTGGGTCTGCCAGTCATCGAGCTCGCCTCGGAGAAAGAGAATGCTCTCCCACAGGGAGCGGCCAGCGCGCGCCGCGCACCCGCGATCGATCTCGATCATTGGCGTCGCGATCTCGATGACGCCGGTGTCGAAGTACACCGCGCTGCCGGTGGGCAGATGATACGACCGACCGGTGCGGTGCATCAGTGGGCCGCGAATGATGCGCCGCGGTGAGCCGAATACGTCCTCCGGACGAATCGGCGCGCCGTCCATCACGACGACGAACTCTGCTTCCAGTCCGATGGCCGGTTGCGACGCAGGCGGCCGGATACGCGGCCCGCTCGCGTGCGTTCGCACGCTGCGTAGCGGACGTCGCTCTCGCTTCGTCCTCACTCCCGCCCCCGCCCTATCCTTCTCCCAACCATCGGCGATGCCATCCAGCGTTTGTCACCCGCTCAGAGCGGGTCACCCTCCAACTTCGGGTTATAGGGATCGCCCGGCGCGTCGTGAGGCACAGCAACGAGATACCCGAAGTCGATGTGCAAGTGATCGTCGGCAAAGCCGCGATCCTCGCCGACGGGACGGATCCATGCGCCGGGCAATGATTCACGCGCGATCTCTGCATAACGCTCGATTCGATCGCGCGTGTCGAGGTACTCGTCTCCAACTCGATAGATGTTCACCGCCGAGCCCCAGCAGTGCGTCGACGCATGACTCGTGAGCTCGTGCTGCGGCGATCGATAACCGCCGTTGGCCGCGACGCGCACAGGCTCGCCAACGGCCTCGCGAAATCGCTCGAGCATTGCGGCCGTGAGCGCGACTGCGCACGGCACGTAACGCGGAAAGAAGCGAAGCGGTGTTACCTCACGCACGTCGATATGAATGAACTCCCACATGTGAAAGTGCGGCGCGAGCTCGAATTCCAGGGCCGAGTTCCACGACTCGACTTCATAGAAGTAGCGTGGAAGTTCACGCGTTCGACCCTCGCGGTCTCGCAGTGCACCTCCAGGCACGAGCGCGTCGCGACGAGGTTTGTCGAGTCGAAAGCCGTCGACGATTCGCAGCGATCCGGTGCGAAGGTCAGGCACGGGGCGGCGCTCCACGCAGCTGCTCGTACACAACGTGCGAGACGCTCGCAATCGTCGGCGAACGACTCCCAGCGTCCGGCGACCACTCGGTGAGAATCGCGATCACATATGGCTTGCGTCCCGGCGCATACACAACGCCCGCATCGTGCGCAATCGTCGAAATGTCGCCGGTCTTGTGCGCGACCCGGACTTCGCGTGGAAGCCGCGCGGGAATTCCCTTCTTGAACTCCTGCTGATGGAGAATGTCGAGCATCTCGCGCGACAATTCGGACGTATAGGCTCGCTCCTCCGCGATCAAGCGAAGGAGCGCGACGAGACCATTCGCCGTAACGCGATTGATGATGCCGTGCTCGAACGCTTTCTCATCTTCGACTCCGCGACGGACATCGAGACCCGTTAGGCCGAATTGCTCGATCGTGCGCTGCACGGCATCGAGACCGATCAGGTCCAAGAGGAGATTCGTCGCGAGGTTGCTGCTCGTTGCGATCATGTGCAGTGCGAGCTCGCTCACGCGCATCGTCTTGCCAATCGCGGCGTGCACCTCGGAGTCGGAATCACGATCGGCAAGCACGCGGAACGGAGAGCCGTCGTAGGCGCTCAGAAACCGGTTGCGCACGTGCAGGCGGGATTGCGGCGCCAGTCGGCCGCCGGCGATCTCGCCGTACACCGCGAGCAAAATCGCAACCTTGATCGTGCTCGCTCCGTGGAACCACCGATCGGCCTCGTAATGCAACTCGGCCCCGGTTTCACCGTCGTGCAGCGCGACGCCAATCGCGCGCGCGTTCGATTTTGCAGAGATCGACTCGATGCGCAGCTTCAGTGCATCGAGGTTTTCTGGAACCGATGGGGTTCGGTTCCGATTCACGGCGGATGGGAAGGTCATGGCTCAGCGCTGTCTAGTCGCAAGGGCGGTGCCGGCGAGGTGAACAGTAAAGATCGCTGTCTCGCGGCATTCACATATCACGAGCGACTCGCCCCCTCCCGACGAAGCGTGCGCGGCCCGATATTTAGCGCCGCTTTCCTGCGTTCTTCACCGGGCCTAACTCCTCCTGGAGGATTGTCATGCGCCGCAACTCCGCTGCGCTTCCACTGCTTGCGGCTGTCGCATTGCTCAGCCTCAATGCATCCCCATCGCACGCACAGACAAAGCGTGCCCTGCGCAGCGGCGATCTCTACCGTCTCAAGGACGTTCGTGATCCGCAAATCTCTCCGGACGGCGGTTGGGTGGCATACACCGTTACGACGGTCGATTCCGCGAAGGACAAGTCGGACAACGACATCTGGATGACGAGCTGGGACGGCGCGACGACGATTCGCGTGACGTCGAGTCCCGAAAGCGAGAGCTCGCCACGCTGGAGTCCAGATGGACGATACCTCGCGTTCCTTTCCGGCCGTCAAGAGGGAAAGGGGTCACAGATCTGGCTGCTCGATCGGCGAGGCGGCGAAGCACAACGCGTGACGCAGCTCCGCGGCGGCGTCTCAGAATTCGCGTGGTCGCCAGACTCGAAGCGCATGATCCTCGTCGTCGACGAGGAGACCGACTCGATCGCCCGAAAAGACACGGCGGAGCACAAAGCGCCAAAGCCGATCGTCATCGATCGATACAGCTTCAAGCGCGACGTCGCCGGCTACCTCGGCACCAAGCGAAGCCACCTGTCGATCTTCGATGTCGACACGAAAAAGACAGAGACATTGACCTCCGCGCTCGATGACGACGGCTCGCCGAGCTGGTCGCCCGATGGTCGAATGATCGCGTTCGTGCGTGGACCGGTCGCCGAGCCGGATCATGCGCGTGACGACGACGTGTACGTGATCGAAGCTCGTGCCGGCGCGACTCCGAAACGCCTCACTGAGTTTGTCGGTTCGGATGGTGGACATCTCGGGTGGAGCCCTGACGGAAAGTGGATCGCGTTTTTCCGCGGTGACGAGCCGAAGTACCAGGCGTACAACCTCAGCAAACTCGCGATCGTCCCGAGCGACGGCAGCGCGCCGGGCCGGGTCCTGACCGAGGCGCTCGATCGTCCACTCTCGAACGCGCAATTCAGTGCTGACGGCAAGTCCGTATACGTACTGTTGTCTGACGATCGCGAGCAGCAGCTCGCTCGCGTACGCGTCGCCGATGGGTCGGTCGAGCGGCTGATCACGGGAAAGCGAGTGGTGTCCGGCTACACCACGAACGCGACCGGCAAGTTCGCGGTGATGAGCTCGACGCCCGATCGCTCAGGCGAAGTGTACGCCTGGGAAAACGGCTCGCTGCGCCAGCTCTCTCACCAGAACGATTCCGTCTTCGCGCAGCTGCAACTCGGGACGACCGAGGCATTTTCGTCGAAGAGCAAGGATGGAACCGAGGTGCATGGCGTTCTCGTTAGGCCCGCGAACGCACCGGCCGGTAAGCTGCCGATGATTCTGTACATCCACGGCGGACCGAACGGCCAGGACAGTTATAGCTTCAGCTTCGATCGCGAGTACTTCGCCGCGAATGGCTACGCCGTGTTGTCGGTGAACTATCGTGGCTCGAACGGGCGGGGCTCGGCGTACCAGAAAGCCATCTTCGCCGACTGGGGCGACAAGGAAGTGATGGACTTGCTTGGCGCCGTCGACGAGGCGGTCCGGTCCGGCGTAGCGGATCCCGAGCGGCTCGGCATCGGCGGCTGGAGCTACGGCGGGATCCTCACCGATTACACGATCGCGTCAACGCCTCGCTTCAAGGCCGCAGTCGCTGGCGCGGGCAGCGCGCTGCAGCTCTCGATGTACGGGACGGATCAGTACATCACGCAATACAATCAGGAAATTGGTCCGCCGTGGGAAGCGCAGGATCTCTGGATCAAGATCTCGTATCCCTTCTTCCACGCCGATCGCATCAAGACGCCGACGCTGTTCATGGGCGGCTCAGCCGATTTCAATGTACCGATCATCGGTGGCGAGCAGATGTATCAGGCGCTGCGCTCGCTGGGTGTACCGACCGAGCTCGTGATTTATCCGGGTCAGTTCCACGGCCTCACGCTGCCGACGTATCGCAGGGATCGGCTCGAACGTTTTCTCGCGTGGTACGACAAGTACCTGAAGACCACGACAACGGTTCAGGCAGGCGGAACGAAGGCAAAATAGTCAGTAGTAAACTCTAATCGTGTATCGCAGGGACCGGCCGCTTCCGGTCCCTGTGACGTTTTCCCGATTCGTAAGGTCGCCGGCATCTCGACCGGGCGCGCCAATCTCGGCTCGTCGATTGCAAAAGACTGCTCCTTCGCAACGGCTCTGATGACCAACGCGGAGGAACTGTATGACGAAATTGGGACTCGGACTGGCACTCACGTTCTTGCCAGCGCTGTTGGTGGCACAGGCCGACTCGTCGCGCATGCACGTCGATACCACGCGAGCTCGGCACGAGCGCACATCGGCTGGTGAAATCGGACGGCCATCGACCCGCAATCACGGACTGACAGCCGACAAGACGAAGCAACTACAAACGTCGCTTCGTCAGGCGAGTTGCGATCCCGGCCCGGTGGACAGTCGTTGGGGGCCGCGGACACAGCGAGCGATGAACTGCGCGCGGCAGAAGAACAGCATCAGCGGGAACAACCCCAACGATGTTTTTCGTTCGCTTAACTTGAGCTTCACGACGTCTGATCGACCGATGCGAGACACGCTGCGCAAGCCCCCGACGACGCGCAAAGACACCACGCCAAAGCAATAGCTCAGAGCTGGCGTCGCAGGAGCGTGAGTGCAACACCGTCGCGATAGAAGTCCGGTACGCGCGCTTCTTCCTCGAACCCCTCGGAGGCGAGAAGCGCGCGAAGCTGGCCGATCGCTGGATCGTCAGGCAGCTCGGCGACAACGAGGCGCGCGCCCTCGCCACGCGCTTCGTCGAGCACGGCGCGGACGATTCGCTGACCGACGTCCTCAGCACTGACGCTCGGCGCGAGCACCGCCGCGTGAAGTTTCTGCACACCCATCGCTCCCGCGACGGCGCCGAAGAGGACGAGTGCGGCGACCGTTCCGTCCCGCTCGATCACGAGTACGCGATGCTCGTCGTCGTGGCCGGCACCCAACTCGGCCAGCTGCAGCACTTCCATCGCCCGATCGATGTACGGCGTGACGCCGAGCGCGCCCATGAGCAGTACGCGCGAGGCTACGCGATCATCGGGCGAGAGCATACGTGGCGCGGTTGCGAAGTACCCTGTCATGCTCCGCGGATAAGAGACAGCTCTAGATATGAACAGCGCGGCCGAGTGCCGCTAGCGCGGCCTCCTTCGTGGACTCGGATAAGGTCGGGTGGGCGTGCACGGTGATTCCGATGTCATCCGCCGACGCGCGGTACTCGAAGCCGAGGACTACCTCGGCGACAAGCTCGGAGACGTTCGGTCCAACGAGATGTGCGCCAATAAGCTCGTCGGTGCGTGCGTCCGCGATGAGTTTCACGAATCCGGCGTTCTCGCCCATGGTACGCGCGCGAGCATTGGCGCTGAACGGGAATTTGCCAACGCGATACTCGCGACCACTCTCCTTCACCTCGCGCTCCGTGAGCCCAACGGTTGCAATCTCGGGCCACGTGTAGACGACGTTCGGAATGGATTTGTAGTGCATGTGAGCGTTCTGTCCGGCGATCACCTCCGCCGCAACTACGCCTTCGTCCTCGGCTGCGTGCGCCAACATCGGACCCGGAACGCAGTCACCGATCGCGTAAACGTTAGGCACTCCGGTGCGCATCTGGTCGTCGACGAGGATCTCGCCGCGACGGCCGAGATTGAGACCGAGCGCCACCGCATCCAGTCCACCGAGCGACGGTTTGCGCCCGATGGCGACGAGCGCGTAATCGCCCTCGAGCGTCTCCTTCGCGCCGTCTTTCTCGATGTCGATGAGGACGCGATCGCCGTCGCGTCGCCCGCCGACGACACGAGTGCCGGTGCGGAGATCGAGGCCCTGACGTTTGAAGACGCGATCGCATTCCTTCACGACGTCGTCGTCCATGCCGGGCAGAATCGTGGGCATCAGCTCGACGATAGTGACTTTGGCACCGAGTCGTCGCCACACGGAGCCGAGCTCGAGCCCGATAACGCCGCCGCCGATGACGATGAGGTGACGCGGAACGCGAGGGATAGTGAGCGCGCCGACGTTCGAGAGGATCCGCTCTTCGTCGAATTTGAGGAAGGGGAGCTCGATTGGTACGGAACCGGTGGCAATGATGACGTTTTTCGCTGCGTAGGTGGCGATACTGTCTTTCGGGGGGGGGCCCCCGGCCGCTCCGCTCGGCGCGACTGTGACCTCGAGTCCCTTCTCTGTCCTGCGGAGCGACCCTTTTCCCTTTGCCCACGTGACCTTGTTCTTCTTGAACAAGAACTCGATGCCGCGCGTGTTCTGTCCAACGACCTCGTCCTTTCGTTTCAGCATCGTCACGAGATCGAGCGAGAGTGCCGCCGGGTCGTTTTTTATGCCGTGCTCGGCGGCGTGCTGCCGCGCGAATTCGTAATGTTC
This sequence comes from Gemmatimonadaceae bacterium, assembly GCA_025451425.1. The sequence goes on along the minus strand of JANWKK010000081.1, from coordinate 407 downwards.
GGACGAGGTCAGCAGCGCCTTTGAAGGGATGCAACCGACGTTGACGCACGTCCCGCCGAGCGTCTTATCCATCTCGACGCACACCGTGCTCAAGCCGAGTTGACCGGCACGAATCGCCGCAACATAACCGCCCGGACCGCCTCCTATGATTACGACGTCCGGCGTAGAGTTTTCTGTCGACATGTAGAATCAGTGATTGCTCGCGCGGCATCCTGCCGCGTTTGAGAATAAAGGTAAGACAACGCGGAAGGACGAGATGACAAGCGTGCCTTCGGCTCGAATCGCACCGCGTACAACAGGAATTGCGCCGCTAACCGTCGATGATCGGCATCGTCGCGCCGAGGCCTCGGTCGCCGTCGGCGACGGGAGGTCACTCTCCACGAAGCCGAGATAACGTCACACCGAGT
>JANWKK010000080.1 GCA_025451425.1 Gemmatimonadaceae bacterium | reverse complement strand
TGGCGATTGGTCGTTGGTGATTGGTGGTTGGCAGTCAGGTGGCACCAACGACTAACTACCAACCACCAACCACCAACCACCTTACCTCAACGCTTGCACTACGGGAAGCTTCGCCGCCCTTCTGGCCGGGAAGAACCCACCCGCCACGCCCATGACGACCGCGAATATCAACCCTGCGAGCAGAAGCCCCGGCGTCACGCGGAAATTGAATGCGATCTCGCTGAAGTTCGACCAGTTGGTCGTGCTCGCAACGAATCCGTTGACCGGCAGCGCGATCAGGCAGCCCAACACGCCCCCGATCGCGGCAATCAACGCTGACTCGACGAGGAAGCTCGCCAACACGCTGCGCGGATGGAAGCCTAACGTGAGAAGCACTGCGATCTCGGGCGTGCGTCCGGCGACGGCGGCGTACATCGTGTTCACCGCGCCGAACACCGCGCCGACCGCCATGATGCTCGTGATCACGATCGCAAGGAACTGAAGGATGCTGCCGAGCAGCTTCGATTGGTCGACGTAAAACGTCGACTCGCGGTGCACATCGACCTGAAGTCGCTTGTCGCCCTCGAGCGCCCGCTTTGCCTCTTCGAACGCCGCTGGATCCTTCAAGCGGAACGAGACGGACTGAAAGACCTGGCCCCGAAACACGGGCATGAACTGCTCATTCTCGCCCCAGATCTCGGACTCGAAAGCCGAGCCGCCGGCGCTGAAGTGACACACGACGTCCCAGTTGCGCCCAGCGAAGCGGAGCTTGTCGCCGACGTTCGTGTTCTTGTACCGGCCGACGATCTTCGTGCCGACGCAGATCTCCGAACGTCCCGAGGCGGGTCGCGCCCCGTCGACGACGCGGACGTTGGCGCGCACATCCCACGCCTTCTCGCTGATGCCACGAACGACAACGTTCCCGACCGCGTTGGTATCCTTGCCAACCCTAACGAGTGGCACGAGTACGTAGACCTCGGGGCTCACCAGCGGACGCCCATCAGCGGCGAGCGCGACGTGCGGCGACGTGGCGATGAGGTTCGCCGTTTCGCGGTCGATCCCGCTCGAGAGCTCCGAATCCGAGCCGCGGCGCAGGATGAGCGCGTTGTTGTCCGATCCTGTGCGCGCGAGCGCGGCACGAAAGCCGTTGGCGAGCGCCAGCATGCCGATGAACACGGCGACGACGAGAGCGATACCGACCGCCGTGAAGGCGGTCGACGCCGGGCGCTGCAGGACGCTGCGCGCGTTGTAGATGAATGGAATCTTCATTCGACCTGCCTCAGCGCGGAGATGACCGGCAGTCGCGCCGCGCGAATCGCGGGTACGACGCCGCTCGCGATCATGAGAACGAGGGCGACCGTCGAGCCTAACGCCAACGTGCCGCCGGTTACGTCGAAGCCGGGGAGAAAGCCGCCGCCGTTGAAGTGTGTCGACTTGTAGAGAATCTTTGCGCCACCGAGACCGATCACCGCGCCGGTGACAGCGATGACCGCCGCCTCGAGCATGACAACGCCGAAGAGCGTCTTGTCGCCGAAGCCGATCGTCTTCAGTATCGCAACTTCTCGTGTCCGCTCGCGGGCGCTCATCATCATCGCGTTCGCCGTCACGAGCAGAATCGCGAACACCACAGCCATGCCGATCGTCCCCATGAGCAAGCTCACATTGCCCCACATGGTAGCAAAGCTGGCGTTAAAAGCCCGCTCGGTGCCGGTCTTGGAAGGGTATGATGAATTCCTGAACTGGTCGTCGATCGTCTTCGCGATCGTTGCCGCGCGATCCGGGTGGTCGATTCTCGCGACGTACCAGCCGACCAGCCCCTGCCTGCCCGTGCGCTCCTCGAGATAATCGTGATGGAAGAGCATCATGTCGTCGCCGATCGCGGGGTCGGTCGGCGTATAGACACCGCGGATCGTGAACGTCCAATCGCCCGGGTAGATCGTGCCCTGCAACGTCACGTTCTGGCCCAGCTTCCAGCCGAACGTGTTCATGAGCCCCTTGCCAATCAACGCGGCGGTGCGCTCTTGAATGAAGGCTTGCTTCTGATCCTCGGGGATCGAAAACTCCGGGTACATGTCAAGATATGACTTCGGGTCGACGGCGAACTGGCCGAAGAACTTCTTCCCGTCGCCGTACCGACCGCCGAACCAGTTCGCGAACGTCACCGCTTCGATACCCGGCGTGGCCTGCAGGCGGTTGGCGTAGGAGATCGGAAGCGGGAACACGATTCCCGTCGCGCTCGTCGAGACGAGTCGCCGCACGCTGCCAAGCGTGGCAGCGTTGCCAATCGTCGTGACCACTGTCTGCAGCGACGCAAAGAGAAAGAGCGCGAGAGCGACGCTCGTTATGGTGAGTATCGTGCGCCGCTTGTGACGACCGAGATTGGCAAGAACCAGCGGAAGGTATTTCATCGTGGCATTCCTGCGGCGGCATCGGCGGACCGAAGGCTCGGCACCGCATCGCTGCGAATGAGATCGCCCTTCTCGAGGTGCAGCACTGTCGTCGCCCGCTCGGCGGCGTGCGCGTCGTGCGTGACGATGATGATGGTTTTCTTGAACTCGCTGTTGAGCCGGCGCAGCAGGCTGAGTACCTCCTGCGAGCTTTTACCGTCGAGCTGGCCCGTGGGCTCATCGAGGAGAATCACCGTCGGGTCGGCGACGATGGCGCGCGCGATGCTGACGCGCTGCTCCTGGCCGCCCGAGAGCTGCCGCGGATAGTGATCCATCCGGTCGTCGAGACCGACAACGCCTTACGCCAGACGGACGCGCTCGTCGCGCTCCTTCTTCGAGAGTCGAGTGAGCAACAGCGGCAGCTCCACGTTCTGATACGCCGTCAGCACGGGCAACAGATTGAACTGCTGAAACACGAAACCCACATGCCGCGCGCGCCACGGCGCGAGCTGGCTCGGCTTCATCGAGCTCACCTCGGATCCAGCGACGAGAATCGTGCCGGAGTTCGGCTTATCGAGTCCCGCGATGAGATTGAGCAGCGTCGACTTGCCCGAGCCCGACGGGCCCATGAGCGCGAGAAAGTCCCCCTCGGCGATGTCGAGTGTGATGCCGTTGAATACATCGATGCGCTGCGTGTCGCGCTGAAACGACTTGTGGACGTCACGAATCTCGACCAGGGCCATGATGCCCTCCCTACGGTGTTAGGATTTGCTAATACTGACGCGCATGCCGGCGTGCGGCTGTTCGACGCCGCCCGAGAGCAGCATCTCGCCTCCCGACAGCCCTTTGCGAATCTCGCGGTATCCAGCGCTCGTCGGCCCAGCCTCGACGCCGCGCGACTCGAGTCGCCCGTCGCGCACCACCCAGACGATCGATTGACCATTCTCTTCGTGAACGACTGTCGCCGGCACGCGAATGCGTGGCGGGGCGGCAACGGTCGGCGCGCCGGCCAGCCTCGCTTCCGGCTCGAGGAAATCGACGCGAGCGCCCATCTCGGGGAGGATGCGGGGATCGCGGTCGACGATCGTCACCTTCACCTGGACTGTCGCCCGTTGACGGTCGGCCGTTGGCACGACTTGCCTAACGCGCCCGGCAAATGAGGTATCCGGATACGCGTCGAGCGTGATACGCGCGGCTTGTCCGCTGCGCAGCCGCGCGATATACGCTTCGTTGACGTCGACCTCGACCTCGAGGCTTTTGAGATCGGCCATCGTCACGACGGCGCCGCGCGTGAGGCCTCCGCCTACCGACGGCGCAACGACCTCGCCGACTTCCGCCTCCTTGCGCAGCACCGTGCCCGTGAATGGCGCGCGGATCTCCGTGTTCGCGAGATTCACACGCGCGAACCGCAAGGACGCTTCGGACGCAATCTCCCGCGCCTGCGCGGCCTTCACTCGCGCCTCGGCCGTCGCAAACTTCGTTTCCGCCGCGTCCACTTCCTGCTGCGACACGAGCTGCTTGTTCTGCGCTCGAATGTCGCGCAGACGCTTGGCGTCATTCGCCTGCTGATCGCGATCTGCTTCGGCTTCGACGAGCTGCGCGTGGCTGGTGGCGATGTTCGCGTTTGCTTCCGCGACCTGTGCTTCGTAGTCGCCATTCTCGAGTCGGGCAATGATCTCGCCCTCCGTCACGAACGATCCCTCGCTCACAGCGAGAAAGGCGAGTCGCCCCGGAACTTTCGAGGACACGGAAGCGCGCGTGCGAGCGACGATGTACCCGTTGGCCGTGACACTCGTCGCGCCGCTTCCCGAGCCTGCCTTCGCACCAGGGTCGGCCGACGCCGTTACGACGATCGTCTGCACCGCCACGACCGATCGCGCACGCAGCACGAGCAGCACCGCTGCCGCCATGCCGAACACGATCAGCGCAAAGATCGCATTTCGCAGCACCGCTCGGCGGACGCCCGGCGAAGGCGAATCGCGGTCGATTCGGAGCTTGGAGAGATCTTGCAGCGGTGTGGGGCTGCCCATAGTGCGCGAATTTAGGAATGGACGAGGGGTCCGCCAGAGGGTCTCGCAGGAACACTTCACATCGGAAAGCTTTACCCGCATACTCTCTCCACTTTTCCGGGAGCTGACCATGAAGAGTTTCACTCTCCCCCTACTTCTCCTCCCGTCCTTGCTACTCGCGCAGGCACAGCCCACGCCGGCGAACGTGAAGCCTGGCTGGAAGTGGAGCATGGACACCGTGCGCACCGTCGTGAACGCCGTCCGCGCCGGCCAATCGCTGCAGCCTAACGCCTGGCCAAACGGCGCCCGCGTTGCCGTCCTGTTGTCCTTCGACGTCGACAATGAGACCGTCGCGCTGCGCTTCGGCGAGCCGAACCCCGGCTCTCTGTCGCAGGGTCAATACGGTTCGCGGGAAGGCTTGAGCCGCATCTTGAAGTTGCTGGATCGTTACAAGGTCCCCGCGACCTTCTTCATTCCATCCGTGAGTCTCGCCCTCGCGCCCGAGATGGCGACCGCGATCAAACAGAGCGGACGCCACGAGTTCGGCGTGCACGGGTGGATTCACGAGATGAACACCACGCGGCCCGACTCCGCCGAACGCGCATTGCTGACGAAGGCGATCGCCGAGCTCACACAGATGACCGGCACCAAGCCGACGGGGTACCGTGCGCCCAGCTGGAACATGAGTCCCAATACGTTAGGTATTCTGCGCGACCTCGGGTTCCGCTATGAGAGTTCGCTCATGGCCGACGAGAAACCATACGAGCTACTGCAGGATGGCCAGCCGACCGGCATGGTAGAGATTCCGGTCGAATGGATCCTCGACGACGCGCCGCTCTTCGACCCACGCGGCAACAGCTACAGCCCGCCGCGCGAGGTCGCGCGCGTGTGGATGGACGAATTCGACAAAGCGCTCGAGGAAGGCACGATGTTCGTGCTTACCATGCACCCTCACATCTCAGGTCACCGGTCGCGCATCATCGCGCTCGAGCAGCTGCTGGCCCACATCGATTCGGTCGCGAAGGGAAAGGTCTGGTTCGCGACGCATGGCCAAGCGGCGGAGTACGTTAGGCGGATGGCGAAGCTCGGAGATCCCAAGCCACGACTGGCGAGTGCGAAGTAGACCGCCCTGTCATCCTGAGCGAAGCGAAGGATCTAGCGTCCCTTGTTTTACTGGCGGGCATCTAACATAGGTCAGTAGATCCTTCGCTTCGATCAGGATGACAACTGTGCTACTCGGACCGCAACGCCCCGCACGGGCTCGATTCGCGCCTGTCTGTAGATGTGCACGGCGTCGTGCAGTTTCATCTACAATGTGTTCTGATTCCTCATCACCACCTGCATCCGCGCGTGCTCGCGCGACACCTCGAGCAGTTCGTCGAACTCAGAGCACACCAGCACGACATCGAGCCCTGCCTCAGAAGCCGCCGCCTGCAGTGTCGCCGGCGTGAAGAGTCGCCAATCGAACGAATCCTCGTCGCCGCTCGAATCGTAGCGTAGCTGCACGAGTAAGCGGTCACCTCGCATCCGCCGCGACTCGTGCACACGCTCGCCATCCCGCTCGATGATTCGCTCACCCTCACGGATCGCGTCGCGATGGTAGAGATCCATCACGAGCACGCCGTTAGGCACGAGCACACGCGCCAGCTCGGAGAGCACCGCCTCGTTCCCCCTGGCGTCGAAGTGACCGAAGCTCTGCCACATGCAGATCGCTGCCTCGACGCTGCCGGCGGCCAGTGGCATACGCCGCTTGTCGGCCCGAACGAACGTTGCGCCTGGCGCCCCTTGTAATGCGCGAGCGAGCGCGGCCGCGTCGAGGTCCAGACCGACGATGCGATACCCCGCCTCGCTCAATGGTGCCGCATGCCGG
>JANWKK010000079.1 GCA_025451425.1 Gemmatimonadaceae bacterium | reverse complement strand
GATAGCAGGAGCGGCCCGCTGGCTCTAGCCGGCGATAGCAGGAGCGGGGTCGCTCCGGGGCACTATCACAACACTGCCATTGGCTCCTCGTACCGCCAGCGTCGTCGAAAGAATGGCAGTGTTGCCGATAGCTGCCCCTCCGGACCCCGCTCCTGCTATCCCGACCTGAGATTGCTCAAGCTCAGCTTCGGGTGCGCGCTCATGCGCCGCAGCGCCCGAGGTTGGACGGGCGCGCAGGCGGTAGGTATAGGTCGGCGCGGCGCATTGGCTCTCGTTGCTAACAGGTGGGAGGGGCGAGAGCGGGAACTGGGTCCGCAGGGGCAGCTATGGCCATACTGCCATTCGATCGAGATGCCAAACGACTGAAGACGCAATGGCAGTATGGTCATAGTGCCCCGGAGTGGCCCTGTTCCCGCTCTCGCCGCGCACGGACTCCGGGAGCAAACTCGCTCCTGCGATCCAGATTTCAAGCACAGTTCACTAGGTGTTAGAAGACCCAGCACCCAGCACCCAGCACCTAGCACCCAGAGGCTTGCTCAACGATGAAACACACTCTTGTCGCCCTCATGCAGGACCGCCCGGCAGTGCTCCACCGTATCGTGAGCCTCTTCCGGCGCCGCGGCTACAACATCGACAGCCTCGCCGTTGGGCAGAGCGAGACGCGCGGTGTGAGCCGGATGTCGCTCGTCGTCGATGCGGAAAATGTCGAGCAGGTTGTCAAGCAGCTCTCCCGCCTCGTCGAGGTGCTCAAGGTCACGGACGTGACGGGGGAACGCATTGTCGAGCGCGAGACGGCACTCGTCAAGGTCAGCGCGACCTCCGGATCGCGACGCGACGTCGTTGCGGCCGCGAGCGCCTGCGGGGCGAAGATCCTCGATGTCGCCACGTCGTCGGTCGTCATCGAGATCACCGGCGACCCGGATGAGGTCGAGCGTTTCATCGAGGTCGTTCGGCCCTTCGGCCTGAAGGAGATGATGCGTACGGGCCGCATCGCCATGACCCGCGGCGCCGGGCAGCCCTCGGCGTTAGAACAGACTAACAAACATCGCGCGACGCCCTACGAGCCCCGCGCTCCTCTCGGTGCTCTGCCGAGCGGTCACTAGCCCCTAGGCCCTAGTCCCTAACCCCTTCTCTATATGACCCACCTCTTTTACGACAAAGACGCTGCCCTCGAGCGACTCCACAAACGGCGGATCGCCGTCATCGGCTTCGGCAGCCAGGGGCATGCCCATGCGCTCAACCTCCGCGACAGCGGCCTTGATGTGATCGTCGGACTGTACGAGGGGTCGCGAAGTTGGAAGAAGGCCGAGCAGGTGGGCCTAACGGTCCTTCCAGTGGCGCAGGCGGCCGAGTCGGCGGACGTCACAATGATCCTCACTCCGGACACGATGCAGTCCAAGCTATACGAGGAGGAGATCGCGCCATCCATGCGATCCGGAAAGACGCTGATGTTCGCGCACGGCTTCAACGTGCGCTTCTGCCAGATCATTCCTCCGCCTAACGTGGATGTGAGTATGGTCGCCCCCAAATCGCCGGGCCACCGCGTCCGCGAAGTCTGCACGCAGGGAGGAGGTGTCCCGGCGCTCGTCGCCGTGCACCAGGACGCTTCGGGTCAGGCACTCGCCGACGCGCTCGCCTATGCGAAGGGACTTGGCTGCACGCGGGCGGGCGTACTGCAAACAACGTTCGCCGAAGAGACAGAGACGGATCTCTTCGGTGAACAGGCGGTCCTGTGCGGCGGTGTCTCGGCACTCGTCAAAGCGGGATTCGAAACACTGGTCGAAGCGGGGTATCAGCCCGAAGTCGCGTACTTCGAGTGCATGCACGAGTTGAAATTGATCGTGGACCTCTTCTACCAGGGCGGCTTGAATTACATGCGCTACTCGGTGTCGGACACTGCCGAATATGGCGACTACGTTGCCGGGCCACGGATCGTGACCGACGACACGCGCGCCGCGATGCGACAACTCCTCGAGGAGGTGCGCAACGGCTCGTTCGCTTCAGCGTGGATCGACGAGAATCGCCAAGGCCGGCCCCAGTTCAATCGCCGGCGACGAGAGGACGCGACTCACCCTATCGAAGACGTCGGTCGCGAGCTGCGGCGGATGATGACCTTCGTAAATCCAAAGGAGGTCGTCCCCGGCGCGGGCGGCGCATGACGACGAGTTCTGTCAACGTCGCGGGCGGCCGATCCCGATGATCCCAGGGAACAATGGCGCGACAACTTGAAAACTGATTCCCAGGGGACGAACTCAGCGGCCGGCCGGAGTGAGCCAGTCGAGCACGCGCTGTTCGATGCTCGACCACTCATCGCCCTCGCGATACGGAAAGAGCGGCACCCAACCGCTCGGCATGAGAATCTGCCACTCGGTGGCTGCCTCCGACGGACCCACGGGAGCAATCGAAATGCCGTATGGTTTGCCCAGGTGCCACACGATTCGCATGGTTCTGTCGTCAGGCATGCAGAATCAATTTAGGCTCGCGGCTTCATGAAGCGGTTGCGCCATTGGTTCTTGTTCTCCCAGCGATGTTACATCGTCATTCAGAAGGGTACAGCGCGCACTAACGATTCGCGTAGCTCATCAGGGCTGCAGTTTGGCCAGCACGGAGGTATCGCCTCGACGTACCGTTGCTCGAGCGGCGCGACGAACGACGGGCGAGAGAAGGTAAGTCCGCGCGCGTGATCTGTGCGGACCGCGTCGACAGTCCAAGTCCGACCAGCGTCGTCAACGAGCACGATGCCGAAAGCCATATGGTGCCAAATGTAATGACCATTTGGACCGATGCGCTCGCTCGGCTTGATGCGTTCGTGGCGTGACCCCGGGAATCGCACGCTCCAGATCCGAGAATCGGAGCACCTTGCCGCCGAAGAGATGAAAGAGGATCACCAGCTTCCAACGTCCTCTGAGGCTTGCAATAGCCTGCTCGATGCCGGCCGCCGCTGACTCGGCTGTGTGTCGCTTACTCACGGGTAAGTCCCCCACTTTCTGGTGCGTTCTTCCAGGCGCGAGCACGCGGGCATAGCAATGCGACGTGCATCGCAACTGGCATAGGTGGCCGCCGGGGCACATGACGCCCAACAGCTGGGAAGTAGACGGGTGATTTTCCCGGCATCCCGGTCGATCTGCGGTACGTGTTCGAGGTCAGCGGCGACAGAATAGCGTCGCTGGAAATCACAGTATGACCTTCGATCTCGGACTCAGCGGCCAGCGGGCGCTGGTGACGGCCGCTGCTGGGCAACGGTCAATGAATCCAGGCTGCCTAACGTCTCACCTAACGTTCCGCGTCGCGCCCGCTCGTGGAATATCGACACCGCATTGATTTGGCGTTCCTCTCACAGTATCGACCGGTCGCTTGACGATTCGCGGGCGCGATCCTATCATTCCACTCACCTGATGACTGGAAGCCCATGAATCGCACGCCACCTGAAATGCTGCAGGGCACGGTCGACATTCTGATCCTCCGCACCCTCGCCTGGCAAGCAATGCATGGATATGCCATCTCACGGTGGCTCGACAACCGCAGCGACGGCGTGCTCTCCGTCGAAGGTGCCGCGCTTTATCAAGCGCTCCATCGTCTCGAGCGACAGAAATGGATTGTCTCTGACTGGGGGCTGTCCGAGAATAACCGGAAGGCGAAGTATTACTCGCTTACGGCCGCCGGTCGCGCGCAGCTCCGCGCCGAGACATCGATCTGGATGGCATACGCCGATGCCGTCCACAAAGTCCTCAGTCCAGCGTAGTGGGTAGCTATGAGCACCGGTCGACGCTTCTTCAGTTTGCCGTGGCGCTCGCGCGCGAGCATCGCTCGCGATGTCGACACCGAGCTGTCGTTTCATCTCGAGATGCGGATCGCCGAGCTTCGCGCTCGTGGTCTGAACGAAGACGCCGCACGCCAACAAGCGATGGCCGAGTTTGGAGATATCAACTTCACGCGCGCGTACTGCCGGCGACAGGACGAGCGCGCCGAGCGCGACGATCGACAGGCAGACCGATTGGCGGAGTGGTGGCAAGACGTCGCCTATGCAGTGCGAACGCTGCGTCGAAGTCCGGCGTTTGCCATGGTGTCGCTCCTCACGCTCGCGATCGCCATCGGCGCGAACACCGCGGTGTTCACTGTCTCGCGCGCCGTGTTGCTGCAACCGCTCCCGTACGCCGATGCGGATCGCGTCTATCGAATCTCGTCGAACTGGCCGGGGCATCCAGCCGACGTCGTCCCGCTATCGCCCGCCGATTTCGCCGACTTTCAGCAAGCGCAAACAAGCTTTACCGGCTTTGGTGCCATCGTGCCGAGTCAACCCGTGATCTGGCGACCGAAGTCTGGCGATCCCAAATCACTTGACGCGCTCGTCGTCGGCTCGAATCTCTTCGGCGTCCTCGGCACGCCAGCACTGCTCGGTCGCCCGTTCATGTCCGGTGATGAAATCCCCGGCAACGATCACAAGGTCGTGCTGTCATTCGACTGTTGGCAGCGGGATTTCGGTGGCGATGCGGGCATTGTCGGACAGTCGATTGAGCTCAGCGGGGCATCGTATCGAGTGATTGGCGTGATGCCGCGCGGCTTCCTCATCGGGCAACACGAGGAAGTGTGGCTTCCGTACGATCAAGCCGGCACGCTCAAGGACGTCGTTCGCGCACGGAAACAACACTACGTCCACGCCATGGGCCGACTAAAGACTGGCGTGACACCGGCCCGCGCGCTCGCCGAGCTCCGCACAATTGCTGCGCGACTGGCGCAGCGGTATCCGGAGGCGGACAGCGCTCGGAGCGCGAGCATGCGCCCGTTTCGCGACATCATCACCGGCGATCTCCGTCCCGCGTTGCTGCTGCTGCAAGGTGCCGCGGTGCTCGTGCTGCTCATCGCGTGTGCGAATCTCGCGAATCTCGCTCTCTCGCGCACAATGGGCCGACGTCGCGAGCTCGCGACACGCGCGGCCCTCGGCGCCGGTCGCGGGCGACTCGTGCGACAGCTCGTGACGGAATCCGTCTCGTTGTCCATCGTCGGCGGCGCGTTAGGCGTCGGCCTGGCAATGGCTGGAACACGATGGTTGCTTTCGCTCAATCCAACGACGCTGCCGACGGTGTTCGACGCGCGTGTCGACGGTGGCGTCCTCGCATTCAGCTTCGTGGTCTCCCTCATCACCGGCATGCTGTTCGGGTTGCTGCCGGCACTCGACGCCTCGAGCGAAAACCTTCACGAGTCTTTAAAAGACGGAGGGCGGGGAAGTACTGGCGGTCGCGCGCGCGCGCGGGTGAGGAGAGCGCTGGTGGTTGCCCAGGTGGCCCTCGCTATCATGCTGCTGACGGGCGCGGGCCTCCTCATTCGGAGTTTCGGCGAGCTCACGCGCGTCACGCTGGGCTTCGATCCAAGCGGAGTCGTGAGTGCAGGTCTTCGTGCGGCCGGCGATCAATACAATGACCCAGTGCGCGTCAACGCGTTCTATGACGGCGTGATCGACGAGCTGTCGCGCGCGTCAGGTGTGACGGCCGTGGGTGCGGTGAGTGACTTGCCGACGCGCGGCGGGAGCGGCACTGCGCTCCGCATCGAGGGTGACCAGAACGACGAGGCGCGATTGCGCGAGCTCACCTATCTCAGCGTTCGTGGCGATTTCTTCAAGGCACTGCGCATTCCGATTCTCGCCGGTCGAGCGTTCGATGTGCGCGATCGTCCCGATGTGCCGGAAACCGCGATCCTCAACGAGACGGCAGCCAAGCGCTTCTTCCCGAACGGTGACGCCGTCGGTCGTCGGATCACGATTGGCCCCGATCCGAACGCCGCGTGGATGACAATCATTGGCGTAGCGGGCGACATCCGTTCCGACGGACTCGATACGCCGGTCAAGCCAACGATCTATGCGAACCATCGACACGAAGCATGGATGCTATCGATGTCACTCGTGATGCGTACGTCGCGCAGCACGACCGATGCTGGTGCGTTGATCCGCCGCGCGATTCGCGCGCACGATTCGTCGCTCGCCATCCGTGATGTGCAAACACTCGACGACGTCGTTGGGGCTAGCCTCGCGTCGCGCCGATTTGCGCTCGGCTTGGTGACGAGCCTTGCGTTCATCGCGCTGACGCTCGCGGCCATCGGCATCTATGGCGTTCTCGCGTACAACGTCGCCAACCGCACGCGTGAGTTTGGCGTTCGCATCGCACTAGGCGCCTCGTCGCGCCGGGTGGTCTCGTTGGTTGTGCGCCAGGGTGTGATGGCGTCGCTCACGGGGATCGTTGCCGGTCTCGTTGGCGCCATGCTTGGAGCGCGGCTCTTGAGTGGAATGTTGTTCGGGGTCACGCCACTCGATGCCGGCACGTACGCGGCGGTCGTCGGGCTGGTGGTTATCGTTGCGGTGATCGCGTGCTTCGTGCCGGCCCTTCGCGCGACGCGCGTGGACCCGCTGACGAGCATGCGGGCGGACTGAATTTCGGAGTCGACTGGTAATCCGAAGAGTCGCCACAGAAGGGCGAACCGTATCCTTAGCGCTCTCCCATGAGTTGGTTCGCTTCGGCGTACGGAACCGCAGTCTCGGCGAACCGGAACGTGCCATCTTCCCGCATCTCGCGCGCTGCGTTGACGACCGCTGCGAGGGCCACACGACTCAACGCGGATCCGATACTGATCCGACGCACGCCCATCGCGGCGAGCTCCGTGACGGAATACGAACCAGTCGAGAGCCCCATGACCACATTGACCGGTTTGCGAACGGCGGCGCAGAGCATGCGAATGTCATCCACGTTCGTGAGCCCGGGCGCGTACAGAGCGTCCGCACCGGCGGAATCAAAGGCCTGTAGCCTGCGGATTGTATCGTCGAGGTCCGGTCGCCCATGCACATAGTTCTCGGCGCGACCCACGAGCACAAAGGGAAATGGGAGCACGCGTGCAGCTTCGACGGCTGCCGCGATCCGCTCGACGGCGTGCGTGAAATCGTAAATCGGTCGATTCGCGTCGCCGCTCGCGTCCTCAATGGAACCACCGACGACGCCGGCCACTTCGCCGGCGAGGCGAATGGTCTCGGCGACGGTCTCTGGGGAGTCACCGTAGCCATTCTCCAGGTCGGCGGCGACAGGCAAGTCGGTCGCCTCGACAATTGCCTTCGCATTGGCGATCGTCTCCTCTCGCGTTACGGCGCGAATGCCGTCGGGCTTGCCTAACGAGAATGCCAGCCCGGCGCTTGTCGACGCGAGCGCCTCAAAGCCCATGTGCTCGAGGATGCGCGCTGTTCCAGCATCCCATGGATTCGGGATCAGGAACGCGCCGGCACGCGCGTGCAGAGCGACAAACCGCTTGGCCTTCGCGCCTTGCGTTGGATGCATGTGTCACCGAGGCATTCGTGTTTGGTCTCGACCATCACGGCCTGAGTCCAGTTTAGTGTTTTATCGCCAGCCAAGCCGATCGAAAAAAGCGGAGATCTCGCTAGCGGCGCGATCGGGATCTTCGCGATGCGGGAAGTGCCCCACGTCAGGGAATGGCGCCAAGTCCAGGTTGACGAACGTCTCGCCGAGCCGATCGGTCCATTCGTACGGGCACAGCGGATCCTGGTCGGGCCATCGCACACACGTTGGCGGTATGATCGCCGGCAGCGTTTGCGCGTGTCCTTTCAGCATGGCGACGCGAGCGCCGTGACTCGCCTTGTAGTGAGCGAAGCCACCGGCAAGGTTTCCAGGCTTCATGAAGTTGTATACGAAGGCCGAAAGCACTTCGTCAAATGCATTCTTGCGGTAGGCCCAGTGGCGGAGGAAATGCGAGATATAGGCGCGGCAGGTCTCCTGCGAAGCGCCTACCAATGTTGGTGACATTTCCATCTGATTGAAGGACTGATACCAGATCTCATTCAGTCGGTCAGGAGCAGCCATGCGCGACCCAATTCCCGGGTAAACGAAATCAAAGAAAAACAAGCCCACGACGCGTTCCGGCGCCTTGCGCGCGAGCGGCTGCATCGCTGCGCCACCCACGTCGTAGCCGACGAGACCCACGCGCTCAACCCCAAGTGCGTCCAGCAACGTCAGCATATCCGCAGCGTGGTCCGGCGCGCCGAATGGCCCGTTAGGCTTGTCGCTGTCGCCGAATCCGCGCAGATCAGGAGCAATGAGCCTGAAGCGGTCGGCCAAGCGAGCCATGACGGGTTCCCAGGTCAACCAGAACTCGGGCCAACCGTGGAGCAACAAAAGGGGCGCACCACGCCCTGTTTCGACGGTGTGAAACGATGCGCCGTTCGCCTGAACGATTGCGTGTTTCATCTGACTCTTCCTTTGGGTCACGGAGATTTGGGTCGCCGAGCATCGCCGGTTCGAGTTATACATTCGCCTGTTGCTCGACACACACGCTTCGTGTACCATCAAACCATGATTGCAGACTTCGGTGGAGAGACCCTCGTTTCCGGCATCGCGGCCGCCATCGCCGCACCGGCGCGCGCGCGCATGCTGTACTGCTTGGTGGATGGTCGCGCACGCACGAGCACGGAGTTGGCG
>JANWKK010000078.1 GCA_025451425.1 Gemmatimonadaceae bacterium | reverse complement strand
CATCACCATCCCCGGACCGCCGCCATATGGATAGTCGTCGACGGTGCGATGCCGGTCGTGCGTGTAGTCGCGCAGGTCCACGACCTCGTAGGTCACGCCACCCGCCGCCGCTGCACGCGCGGGAATCGAAAGCGCGAGCGGCGTCGCGAAGAACTCGGGAAAGATCGTGACGATGCGGATGCGGAGCATGAGCCGATTAGCGTTCACTAATCGAGCAATCCTTCCGGAATCGTGACCGTGACCACCTTCGCCTCGCGGTCGATGCTGATTACCGATTGCTCGTATAACAGCAGCACCGTGTCCGCGCGGCCCGTGCGGCGTACGTCGATCGCGAGGCCCTGCGGCAACTCGTACATGGCCACGACGTCGCCGACGTGCTCACCGGACTCCAAGTCGACACGCATGCCGAGGAGCTCATGCACGTACACTTCGCCTTGGTCCAACGCGATGACTTCAGCGCGCGGCACGAGGAAATACCGATTGCGCCACTGCTCTGCCGTCGTGCGATCGACGATCTCGCGAAAGCTGACGATCAAGCCTTCCTTGAATGGCGTCGTCTTCTCGACGTGCAGCTCGCGCGCGCCGGGCGAGAGGTCGCCGCGCGCGGTACCGGCCAGCACGCGCCGGCCGGGAGCGAAGATCATGTCAGGCGCATCGGTGATCGGCTCGACGACGAGCTCGCCGCGGATGCCGTGTGCTTTGCGCACCCGCCCGACGATGATGAACTCCTCACTGCCGTCAGGCCGGGCGGGCGCGCTCATGCTCCTGCTTGTTAGGCAGCGCCGCCCTCGGACGCCTCCTGCTCGCTCACCGGCACCGCGCTTGACTTGAGCGCGCGTCCGATGCGCTGCTCATGGCGCGCCTTCAGGATGCCGGCGCGACGCAGAAGCGACCGCACGGTATCGGTCGGGAGCGCACCGTTGTCAAGCCAGTAGTTCACGCGCTCGGTTTCCAGGTTGAGCGCGTTCTCACCCTGTCGGGGAGCATACTGGCCCACGATCTCGATGAACCGCCCATCGCGCGGACTCGTCGAGTCGGCGACAACGATACGGAACATTGGGGCCCTCTTCCGGCCGGTACGGCGAAGACGAATGCGAACAGCCATGGTTCTCGTGCTCCTCGAGGAGTGACGTATTGCGCCGGGCTCATCGCGTAATCGGCAATTCCGAAACGCACCCGGTTACCGCATACCGAACATGTTCGGCCGAAACTTACCGCCGCTGCCCTGAGCCGCGGCAGCCTTCTTCATCATTTTCTGCATCTCTCGGAACTGCTCGAGCAAGCGATTGACTTCGCTCACCGGGCGACCCGATCCGCGCGCGACACGCGCACGGCGTGATCCGTTCATCACGCCCGGACTCTTGCGCTCGGCAGGTGTCATCGACAGCACGATCGCCTCGACATGCTTCATGCGCTTCGGATCGGCCGCTTTGACTTGCTTGAGCACCTTCGTGTTCACACCCGGCAACATTTTGAGCAGTCCCTCGAGGGGACCCAGCTTCTCGATCTGACGCATGGCGGTGAGGAAGTCATTTAGATCCATGCCCTCCTTCTTCACCTTTTTTTCTAGGCGTCGTGCCTCATCCGCATCGAAGGCCTCCTGCGCTTTCTCGACGAGGCTGACGACGTCACCCTGCTGCAGGATGCGGCCGGCCATGCGCTCCGGATGGAACTCCTCGAGCGCGTCGGACTTTTCCCCGACACCTACATATTTGATCGGCTTCTTTGTGACGCCATAGATCGAGAGTGCCGCGCCGCCGCGTGCGTCGCCATCCATCTTCGTGAGGATGACGCCGGTGACGTGAAGCCGCTGATCGAATCCCTGCGCGATGCGCACGGCGTCTTGCCCGGTCATTCCGTCCGCGACGAAGAGAATCTCGTCGGGATGAATCGCGTGCTTGAGATGATCGAGCTCAGTCATCATCTCGTCGTCGATCTGCAGACGACCGGCCGTATCGACGATGACGACGCGGTCTCGTGCGCGCTTCGCGGCGTCGATGCCCGCCTTCGCAATGCGCACGACGTCGCTCGTCGAGCGATCAGCGTAAACCGGGACGTCGAGCTGGGCGCCCAGCGTTTCGAGCTGATCGATAGCCGCGGGTCGGTAGACGTCGGCGGCAACGAGCCGCGTCGCTTTGCCTTCTGCTTTCAGCTTGCGAGCGAGCTTCGCCGCGGTGGTCGTTTTGCCGGAGCCCTGAAGTCCAACCATCATAACGATGGTGGGCGGCACACTGCTCAGCTTGAGTGGCTCACGACGTTCGCCGAGCATGGTGGTGAGCTCGTCGTAGACGATTTTGACGAGCTGCTGCGCCGGCGAAACGGTGCGCAGTTGGGCAACGCCGACGGCTCTCTTCTCGACGCGCTCGAGAAACTCGCGGGTGAGTTGAAAATTGACATCGGCCTCGAGGAGGACGCGCCGAACCTCGCGCAGTCCTTCTTTGATGTCCGCTTCATTGAGGATTCCACGGCCGCGCAGGCGCGCGAAGGTCTCCTCGAGTTTTTCACTGAGCTCGTCAAACATAGCCCAGAAACGTAAGGGAGAGCGCGGGTTAGGACAAGCAAACGGCAGAGGGCGGAGCGCGGAGCGCAGAGTGTGAAAGTAGAGAGCCACGCTCTACCCACTGCGCTCAACACACTACGCCGACGCGCTCGCTTGACGTGTCGGTGTACTCGCGCGTCCTAGCAATGCAGCGCCTGCGCGACGCGCTGTCCTTTGGTGCACTCTGACTGTCAGCGGCTCGCCGACCCACATTACCTTCCTCCCCATGGCCAAAGTCCAGCGTAAGGAAGAGATCCTGAAATCGGAACTGCCCCCCACGCTACCGTTGATGGCGCTTCGCTCCACCATCGTGTATCCGCTGGGGACAATCGCGGTGCAGATGGGGGCGCCGGAGAATCTCGCGCTGCTGCGAGCGCATGACGAGCCGGGATTGATCGTCGCGCTCGTCGTGGCGAGTGGCGATCACGATGAGCCGATCGACGCGCAGAAATTCATCGGACGCATCGGTGTCGCGGCGCGCGTGCATGAGCGCATCAATCTGCCCGGCGACACGGTGCAGATCACGCTACAGGGATTGCGTCGCATCTCCGTCGAAGAGATCGCGCGCACGGAACCATATCCGATCGCGTCGGTGCGACCGGCGAAAGAGACGCCTGCCGATGCGACCGAAGTAGATGATCTCGTCGCTCGCATCGTCACGTCGGCGGAGACGCTCGCCGAGCTCGTCGACCGTATTCCAGACGAAGTGCCGGCAATTCTGAAGATGAACGTCAGCGATCCGGGCCGGTTCGCGGACCTCGCGGCGACGAATATGAACTTTCGTATCGCCGATAAGGACGAAGTTCTACAGAGACTCGACGTCGGCCAGCGCCTCCGTTTTATCCTTTCCCGACTCGAGCGAGAGGTTGCTCGTGCACGTGTGATGGAGGACGTGAAGCGTCAAACGGAAATCAAAATCGAGCAGCACCAGCGCGAGTTTTATCTGCGCCAGCAGCTGCGCGCGATCCAGGCGGAGCTCGGCGAGACGGATCCCGGCGAGAAGGAAGCGATCGAGATTCTCAAGAAGATCGATGAAGCCGGATTGCCGGAAAAAGTCGGACAGGAAGCACGCCGTGAGACGGAGCGCATGCGCATGCTGTCACCGGCGTCGAGCGAATATCAGGTGGTGCGCACGTATCTCGATTGGGTGCTGGCGCTGCCGTGGAACAAGCGGTCAGGCGATACCGAGATCGATCTCAAGAAAGTGCAGGCGGAGCTGGACGCCGGACACTATGGTCTCGACGAGGCGAAAGAGCGCATCATCGAGTACCTCGCCGTGCGCAAGCTGCGTGGCGGCGATCCCCACGGCCCGATTCTCTGCTTCGTCGGTCCGCCGGGCACGGGCAAGACATCGTTAGGTGCGGCGATCGGCAAGGCGATCGGGCGTGAGTTCTATCGCATCTCCGTCGGCGGCGTGCGCGACGAAGCCGAAATCCGGGGACACCGCCGGACGTACGTTGGCGCGATGCCGGGACTCATTCTGCAAGCATTACGGCGTGTCCAAACGCGCGATCCAATCTTGATGATCGACGAGATCGACAAGATGTCGGGCGGTGGACCGAGCGGTGATCCGACGGCGGCCATGCTCGAAGTGCTCGATCCGTCGCAGAACAACGGATTTGTCGATCATTATCTCAATTTGCCGTTCGACCTGTCCTCGACGCTATTTGTCTGCACCGCGAACAATCTGTTCGACATTCCGGCGCCGCTGCGCGACCGCATGGAAGTCATCAAGATCGCCGGCTACACGGTCGAGGAGAAAGTCGAGATCGCGTGGCGCTATATGCTTCCCCGCTTGCTCGAGGAGCACGGCATTACGGATAAAGACATACAATTTACCGACGAGTCACTCTCTTTCATCTCCAATCGTTATTCGAGGGAAGCGGGTTTGCGTAATTTCGAGCGCAACCTCGCGGCCATCATGCGGAAACGCGCTCGGCGCAAGGCCGAGGGTGAAGAAGGCGCGTGGGTGATCGATGTCGAAAAAGTCGAAGAGATCCTCGGCATTCCTCGTTATGCGGTCGAGGAGGCGGAGAAGGTACCGGAGGTTGGCGTCGCAACGGGGCTTGCCTGGACGGCGAACGGCGGCGACCTCATGATCATCGAGGCGCTCAAGATGCCAGGTACAGGAAGGCTCACGGTCACTGGACAGCTCGGCGAAGTCATGCGCGAGAGCGTGGACGCGGCATATTCCTATGTGCGATCGCGCGCAGGTCAACTCGGGATCCCCGATTCGGATTTCCGCGAGTACGATCTGCACATTCACCTTCCGGCTGGTGCGATCCCGAAAGACGGTCCGAGCGCGGGCATCACGCTCACGCTCACGATCGCGAGCACGTTGAGCGGCCGGCCGGTGCGACGTGATGTGGCAATGACCGGCGAGGTCACGTTGCGCGGCAAAGTCCTCGAGATCGGCGGCGTGAAGGAGAAAGTGCTCGCCGCCTATCGAGCCGGATTGCGCGAAGTGATCATGCCGAAGTCGAACGAGAAGGATCTCCGCGACGTGCCGGTCGAGGTGAAGCAGACCATGGCGTTCACCTTCGTCGAGCGCATGGACGAGGTGCTCCACCTGGCACTCCTGCCCGCCCCGTTAGGCGTCGCCGACGTCACCGGGCCGGAGCCGTCGCCGGGCATTGCCGGGTCGTCGACGAGAGTGGATCGCGAAGACTCCGTCGCTGCTCGGAGTGCGTAAGCGTTTGTCAACCGCAGAGGGCGCGGAGGACGCCCAAAAAAACCCCCAGAGAGTAT
>JANWKK010000077.1 GCA_025451425.1 Gemmatimonadaceae bacterium | reverse complement strand
CGGCGGAGCGCGAGATGAAGAAGGCGCAGCTGGCGATGTTGATCAGGGTCAAGAACGTCCTCACGCCCCAGCAGCAGGCGATGGCGAAGGGAACGCGCTGACTGGCGTCGTTTCAACGACCTCCCGAGCCCGCTGCAGGCTCGCTACCTTCCCATCGGCGCCGCTGGTTGGCGCGAATGGCTCACGTCCCGCCTCAGGTCCACGTCCTATGCGTTTGCGCATTCTTTCCTCGATCCTGCCCCTCGTTCTCGCCGGGCCGCTCGCCGCGCAGCAGCCACTCCAGCTCACCGCCGCCGACTACGCGCGCGCCGAGCGCGCACTGGCGCCCAATGTCGCGCCGCTGGTGAGCGGGCTCGCCGGTCGGCCCACCTGGCTGGCCGACGGCCGCTTCTGGTACCGCGCGACAGCGCCTAACGGGAGCGCGTTTTTCATCGTCGACCCGGCGCGCCGCACGCGTGAGTCGCTCTTCGACGCGACGCGTCTCGCCACGGCCCTCGCAGCGGCGGCGGGTGGACGCGTCGACGCGAATCGTTTGCCGTTCCAGAGCTTCGAGCTCTCGAAGGACAACCGTGGCATCGAGCTCTCCGTTCGCAATCGAGCATGGCATTGCGACCTGCAGCAATACACGTGCAGTCCCAAGGACTCGGGATCGAGCGCGGCGGGCGCACCGCCCAACGCCAGCGTCTCGCCCGATGGCAAATACGCGGTGTTTATCAAAGACAACAATCTGTGGTACAAGGATCTAGCATCGGGCCAAGACGGTGCGCTGACGACCGACGGCATCAAGGACTTCGGCTACGCTACCGACAACGCCGGGTGGGTCCACAGCGACCGACCGGTGGTGACGTGGTCGCCGGATTCACGGGAGATCGCGACGTTCCAGCAAGACGAGCGCGGCGTACGCGACATGTACCTCGTCGCCGCGCAGGCAGGCTCGCCAAAGCGCGAGGCGTGGAAGTATCCGATGCCGGGCGACAGCGTGATCTTCCGTATCAGTCGCGTCATCATTCGCCAGGCGCCTGATGGCAGACCGACCGTCGTTAGGTTCCAGATGCCGCCAGACGCGCATCGGTCGACCGTGTCGGATCATATCGCGTGCGCCGGCGGCATCTGCGACGTCGAGTGGTATCCCGACGGCTCGCACCTGGCCTTCGTCTCCAGCTCGCGCGACCACAAGACGGCGTGGTTCCGCGTTGCCGACGCACAAACGGGCGCGGTGCGCACGCTCTTCGAGGAACACATGCCGACGCAGGTTGGTGATGCGTCGCTCCGCGAGAATCTCTGGCGCGTGCTGCCGTCGTCGAACGAATTGATCTGGTGGTCGCAGCGCGCGAACTGGCTGCACCTCTACCTGTACGACCTGACGACGGGCCAGCTCAAGAACCAGATCACGACGGGCGAAGGGAACGTCGACGACATCGTGTATGTCGATCAGAGGGCGCGGCATGTCTATTTCATGCGGAGCGGCGCCGAAGTCGCCGGCAAGGATCCCTACTTCCAGCAGCTCTACCGAGTTGGCTTCGACGGACGTGGTCTCACGCTGCTGACGCCGGAGAACGCGAATCACGTCGTGACAGCGTCGCCTAACGGGCAGTACTTTGTAGACTCGTATTCGACGCCGGACACGCCTCCCGTTACCGTCCTGCGCGACGCGAACGGGAAAGTGGTACAGATGCTCGAGCACGCGGACGTCACGAGATTGCGCGCAATCGGCTGGCATGCGCCAACGCCCTTCCACGTGAAGGCGCGGGACGGGAAGACGGACATCTATGGATTGATGTTCACACCTTCGAACCTCGACTCCACGAAGAAGTACCCGATCGTCAACTACATCTACCCGGGCCCACAGTCGGGCAGCGTCGGCACGCGCAGCTTCTCACCAGCGCGCGGCGACAATCAGGCACTCGCCGAGTTGGGCTTTGTGGTCGTCGCGATCGACGGGATGGGGACGCCGGGCCGCTCGAAGTCGTTCGAGGACTTTTACTACGGCCACATGGGCGACAACACGCTGGCGGATCAGGTGGCGGGCATGCGTGAGCTCGCGCAGCACTATCGGTTCATCGACATCGACAAGGCGGGGATCTGGGGCCACTCGGGCGGCGGCTTCGCCTCCACGGACGCCATGTTCAGATATCCCGATTTCTTCAAGGTGGGTTGGTCTGAATCCGGGAATCACGACAACCGCGTCTACGAGGACGACTGGGGCGAGCGGTATGAAGGGCTCCTCGTTAGGTCCGGCAGCAGCGACAACTACGCCGAGGAAGCAAACGAGACGCACGCAAAGAATTTGAAGGGAAAGCTGATGCTCGTGCACGGCTTGATGGACGACAACGTGCCGCCTTACAACACGACGCTCGTCGCCGACGCGCTCATCAAGGCGGGGAAGGATTTCGACTTGCTGATGCTGCCCTTCGCGCACCACGGTTACGGCGCGGATAACAACTACGCGATGCGGCGGCGATGGGATTATTTCGTGAAGAATTTGTTAGGTGCCGAGCCTCCGAAGGAGTACCAGATTGGAAAGGGGCAGGTGCTGCCGTAGAGGCTGCTTCGAGGAGTTAGGGCGTAGGGGCGGGGACTCGGGGCTAGGGTGATGCGAGACACAGTTCAGTGTTCGCAACACGAGCCCCTAGCCCTTTTAGTGCTGGCGCAACTGCGGCCCGGCGTTCATAGTTTACTCACCCGACGCCGGAGGCACGTTTGTAAGTCGCCCGCCTCTCCTTGCTGCAGATGGAACCAGCGCCCACCTCACCTCGCGCCGTTGGCATACGTAACGGCGGCGCCTCCACGACATTCAACTTTTCTAATCGGCTCGCCGTTCCGCGGTACGTCGCGGCGCTGCTGGCCCTCGCGATCATTTATGCAGGTGCCGCGCGCGCTGGCCTCGCGCTCGACGCCATCGCCGGATTCGCGACGCTCGTCTGGGCGCCGACCGGCATCGCGCTCGCCTCGCTCCTCCTCTTGGGCAATTGGCTGTGGCCCGCCATTTTCGTCGGTGCGTTCGTCGTCAATCTCTGGACTGGTGCGCCAGTCCTCGCCGCGCTCGGTATCGCGTGCGGCAACACGCTCGAGGCCGTAGCGGGCGCGTTCGTCTTGCGCCGAGCATCAGGGTTTCGACTCTCGCTCGATCGAACAGAAGACGTGGCGAGCCTCATCGTGCTCGCTGCCGGAGCGTGTACCGCGATCAGCGCCACGATCGGCGTCGCCAGTCTTGCGCTTGCGGGCACGGTCACGACGTCACAGATCGCGGCGACGTGGCGCGCGTGGTGGCTCGGCGATCTCGTTGGAGCGCTCGTTGTCGCCCCCTTCTTGCTCGTCTGGTTCAGCGCGAAACCGACGTCGATCCAGTGGCGGCGCGCGGCCGAGGCGGCGGTGCTCGCCGTTGTGCTCGTGAGCCTCAACGTCTACATCTTTGGCGGCTCGACGTTAGGCCGTTCGATATCGCTCGAGCAGACGTACCTCGTGTTTCCAGCGTTGATCTTTGCGGCGCTCCGCTTTGGCCAACGTGGCTCGGTGACCGCGATGTTCATCACGACGACGATCGCGGTGTGGGGTACGGTGCTGGGCCGCGGGCCCTTTGCGCAGCCAGTGCTCAACCAGGGATTGTTCGCGCTGCAAACGTTCATTGCCGTCGCCACGGCGACGTTTCTCGTGCTCGGGGCGTCAGTTGCCGAACGGGAGCGTACTGAGAACTGGCTTCGCCGCGCACGGACTCTCGCGGAGGAGGCGAATCGCGCCAAAGCCGAATTCCTCGCCGTGATGAGCCACGAGCTCCGCACGCCACTGAACGCGATCTCGGGTTACGTCGACCTACTCGATATGGAGGTTGCGGGTGCGGTAACCGCCAAGCAGCGCGAGTATCTCTCGCGAATCCAACGAAGCCAGAAGCATCTCCTCACTCTGCTCGAGGATGTACTCGGCTTCGCGCGCTTGGAGACCGGTCGTCTGTCGCTGGCGCTACAGCCGGTGATCGTGTACGACGCGATCGTCGCCCTGGAAGGGATGCTCGAGCATGAGCTTCAGAAGAAACGGTTGACCTTCGATCGCCAGCTCCCGGACGCCTCGCTCGTTGCGCGCGCGGATCCGGAGCGGCTTCGTCAGATCTTACTCAACCTCGTGATCAACGGGGTGAAGTTCACGCCCGCAGGTGGCCGGATCAGCGTTGGCGCAGCGCGCGATCAGGATTGCGTACGCGTGTGGGTGACCGACACAGGGATCGGCATTCCGTCGGATCAGCTGACGAAAGTGTTCGATCCATTTTTCCAGGTCGAGCATGGGCCCACGCGAAAATATCCGGGCATGGGACTCGGTCTCGCGATCGCGCGCGATCTGGCGCGCGCGATGGACGGCGAGGTGTGGATCGAGAGCACGCCGGGCACTGGGAGTACGGCGTGGTTGACGCTGCCGGCGGTTTGAGTGGCCGCGAGGGACTAGAGTCTAGGGGCGCCTCGGGCCTACGGTCGGGCGCAGATGTCCCTGTGCCTGACCCTAGGCCCTACGCCCCTGGACCCTAGCCCTCTCTGCTACGAACTGAGATTTGGGTTGTTTTGTGTTTCTACATCGGGCAACGGTACGCAGGTGAGGTTGCTGTAGGTCTGACCCTTCCGGTTCGTGCCGGTCTGGAAGGGCAGATTCTTTCGGAGCATGTCGCCGTAGCGTTGGCCTTCGCTGAAGAGTTGGCGCCGCCGCTCCTCGAGAACGTTGTTCTCGAACTCGACCGGGTCGTTCGGATCGTTCGGCACGAGCGCGGCGATGCCACTTAGCGCGCGCACGCGGTTGATCGCGTCATACCCTGCTTGGCCGCCGACCGACTCGGCGAGAACCAACTGCGCTTCCGGATAGCTTGCGATCGGGAGCGAGACGGCGCCGCTGCCGGTGAACTTCTGCTGCAGCCAGAGCGGCGTGATGTTGTCCGCCGCAATGCGGCCGGTATTGGTGACCTTCACGCGAGGATCGGGCGCGCCGTTTACCGTGAGTCCCTGATACGCTGGCGCCACTGAGAGGAACTCGCCGCGAATCGTGAGGTCGTAGATGCGGTTTTCGCGCGACTGGGTCGTCTCCGAGTACTCTGAGTCCCGCCGATAACCTGACGGGACGAGGGTCGCGTCGGCCGCAGCCCCTGTAAGGTTGCTGCGATCGAGCCGAGTGCGCGCGCGGCCAACGAGTGCCATGTTCAGCAGACTCACATCACCGAGCGCCGTCGCTTTCGCGATCGCGTCGGTGAATCGTGCCTCTGCAATCCCGAGCGTGGAGTCCCTCGTCAAGGCTGGTCCTCGGTCGACGGTCATCTGGCACATGCCTT
>JANWKK010000076.1 GCA_025451425.1 Gemmatimonadaceae bacterium | reverse complement strand
GCTCTCGGCTTGCCTCTCGCGTCTGGGCTCGCTGTCGTGGGTGCGATGCCGACACGGCGATTAGAAAGGGCTTGAACTGACCGCTCAGATCTCAGGGCTCACCGAAACTCTCATAGCTCATCTCCGCTCTCTCCCGGAATTCCCGGACGATCCCGATTTTGTCAGCGGGCCGGTCAGCGCCTGCTCTGAACATCTCCATTAGGGTCCACTAGGATGACACCCCTACGGCTCGATCGCGAAGATCCGGCCCACGTCTCGCGCGTAGGCCTCCACCGCCGCGGCGATGTCGCGATCGTTCCACGACAAGAGATCGGCGATCGCGCGCGCAACCTTCTCCGCGCTCTGAGTGCCGTGATCACGAGTCTCGAACGCGAGGTGGGTTCGCCGCAGCAAGAGATCGGCGAGTGTGTAGGCCATCTCGCACCGCACTCCATAACGCATTTCGCCGATTGTATAAGGCAGGCTCGCCAACCGCTCCGAGCCTCCCGGTGCGGCAATCTCGTCGGCGACCGCGGGCCAACGGCTGCCATAGGAGCGCACGAGATGATTTGCCAATTCTGAATCCGCGGTCGCGCGCTCGGCGGCAGCAATCGCTTCGTCGATATAAGCGAGGTCGCCACCAGGAAGAGACGCGTTTCTGGTCGGCGGACGACGCGCTTTGCCTTTACTGAGTCGCGAAGCGACGACGTCCACGACCTCGGCGGCCATGATGCGATACGTGGTGAGCTTGCCGCCGGTGATGCTGACGACGCCATTCGCACTGTTCGAGATCGCGTGCTCGCGGGAGGCATCACTCGGATCGGCGTTCTCGACGCCGGCAGCGATCAGCGGGCGGATGCCGGCCCACGCACTCACGACGTCCGTGGTCGTAAGCCGCGCGGAAGGGAAAAAGGCATTTGCCGCGTCGAGCAAATAGGCAACGTCCGTCGCGCTGGCGCGCACTTCGTCCGGGTTCGCATCGGTGAATGTGTCCGTTGTGCCGATGATCGTCAGCCGTCCCGAGGGCAGAAGGAACATCACCCGCTGATCGTTAGGTGCGAGCAGCGTCAGGGCACCATGGTTACCCAGCCGTTCGCGGGCGACGGCGATGTGTACGCCCTTGCTGCCGTGGACCTCAGTCCGCGGGGGCGCTGCTTCGGCGCCAAGCCGGTGGATCTCGTCACTCCAGGGACCGGTGGCGTTGACGATGACCCTCGCGCGCACGTCGATATGGGCGCCGCCGAGGGTGTCGTGGACTCGGGCCCCTCGCCGCGCGTCGCTCTCGACGACAAGCTCGGTGACACGAACGTGATTGAGCACCACCGCCCCGGCGTCGCGTGCACCGATGGCGTTGGCAAGCGTTAGGCGTGTGTCGTCGGTGGCTGCATCGAAGTAACGCGCGCCGCCGACGAGCCCCTCGCGCCGCAGTTCCGGCTCGCGCGCTGTGATCTGGCGAACGCTGAGGCGCCGATGCGATCCGACGTTGCGAAAAAGGGCAAGCGCGTCATAGAGCGTGAGTCCGGCGGCGAGCTTCCATTGCGGGACGCGGGCGCCCGCGTACACCGGCCAGAGAAATTCCAGAGGGCGAACGAGATGCGGCGCCAATCGCAGTAGCCGTCGGCGCTCGGCACTGGCCTCGAACACGAGATGCAGAAAGCCATGCTCGAGGTAACGCAAGCCGCCGTGCACGAGTCGCGACGATCGACTCGACGTGCCGCTCGCAAAGTCATCTTTCTCCACCAGCGCGGCGCGCAGTCCGCGCAGCGCGGCGTCGCGCGCAATGCCACACCCCGTGATGCCGCCACCAACGATGAGCAGATCGAACTCGTCGCGTGCGAGCGACGCGAGCTGCCTAGTTCGTTCTTCCGTCGGCGATGCCCGGCCCGAAGCGGCGGTCGTGGTCAGATCGTCCTCCCGGAGGTCGACAGGCTGCGTGCGAGGGAGCGCGTCTCACGAAGCTACCAGAGTCGACGAAGTTGGTCGATGAGAGCCTAGTGACATCTTCCAACGACACCTAACTTCCGAGGATGGCAACGCTCGGAGCGAACGGACGCCGCGTCGCGGTCGTGGCCGGTGTGCGGACACCGTTCGCGAAGGCAAGCACGGCGCTCAAGGATTTCACGGCGATCGAGCTTGGCAAGTTCGCCGTCGCGGAGCTTGTGCAGCGCACAAATCTCGACGGGAAGCACGTCGACGCCGTGGTGTACGGGACCGTCGTGCCATCCGTGATCGCGCCGAACATCGCGCGTGAGATAGCGCTGATGCCGATGCTGCCGAAGGGCACAGAGGCGTACACCGTGAGCCGAGCATGCGCGTCGGCCAATCAAGCGATCACGGACGCGGCCGACCAGATCGTGCTCGTCCACCACGACGTGATCATCGCCGGTGGCGCGGAGTCCTTATCGAATGTGCCGATTCTGCACTCGCGAGGGATGTCCGAGAAGCTCGTCGCTTTGAGCCGCGCGAAGAGTCCGGCGCAGCGACTGAAGATCATCGGCTCGTTCCGGCCGAAGGATCTCGTCCCGATCACCCCGGCGATTGCGGAGCCGACGACCGGTGAGTCGATGGGCGAGTCGGCCGAGAAGATGGCCAAGATCAACCACATCTCGCGCGAGGCGCAGGACGAGTTCGCGCTGCGGTCACACGAGCTCGCCGCAGCGGGGACACGCGACTGCCGCCTAACGGCGGAGATCGTCCCGGTCTATCTGCCGCCAAAGTTCGAGAAGGCGCTGTCGTCCGACAACGGGATCCGCACCGATTCCTCGCTCGAACAGCTCGCGGCGCTCAAGCCGGTGTTCGATCGCCGCTACGGCACGGTCACGGCAGGCAACTCGTCGCCGCTGACCGATGGCGCGAGCGCGGTTCTGCTCATGAGCGAGGCGCATGCGAAATCGTTAGGCTACGAACCGCTCGCGTTCATTCGCTCGTACGCGTACGCGGCGCTGGATCCGGGCGAGCAGCTCCTCATGGGTCCCGTCCTTGCGGCGCCGGTTGCGCTGAAGCGAGCGGGTCTGACGCTCGCGGACATGGATCTCGTCGAGATGCACGAAGCGTTCGCCGCGCAGGTGCTGTGCAATCTCGAAGGATTTGTCTCGCCAGAATGGGCGCGTCGGGCCGGCTTCTCGACGCCGGTCGGCGAAGTCGATCCGGAGCGTCTCAACGTGATGGGCGGTTCGATCTCGATCGGGCACCCGTTCGGTGCGACGGGAGGGCGGATCATAACGACGCTCGTGAACGAACTGCGCCGGCGCGATGGGCAGTTTGGACTCATGACGGTGTGCGCGGCCGGCGGGATGGGACATGCGATGGTTGTCGAACGGAGGGGCTAGGGGATAGGCAGTAGGGGCTAGGGTCCACTCCCTAGGCCCCAACGCCCCGTCCCGCCCTAGCCGCCCCTAGCCCCAACCCCCTAGCCCTAGCCCTAGCCCCTAGCCCCCTCCCCTCGCCCTAGCCCCCTTCCTCTTGGCTTCTCTCTCGGTCATCCGCGACTCCGGCGTCGCCGTTATCTCGCTCGACGTCGCCGACTCGCCGGTCAACACGCTCAGCCTCGCGCTCGCCGAGGAGATGCGCGTCGTATTCGACGAGCTCGAGCGCGATTCGTCGATCGGCGCGGCTGTGTTGATCTCGGGCAAGGCGGACAATTTCATCGCCGGCGCGGATATCGAGCAGTTTCTCGAGTTGAAGACTGCCGAAGAGGCCGAGCAGCTGAGTTACACCGGGCAGAAGTTGCTTTCGCGCCTCGAGCGGCTACGCGTGCCCGTTGTTGCGGCAATCCACGGGGCATGCCTCGGCGGTGGACTGGAGACGGTTCTCGCGTGCGCGTGGCGCATCGCAACCGAGCATCCCAAAACCGTGCTCGGGCTTCCCGAAGTGCAACTCGGCCTCATTCCAGGCACGGGCGGAACGCAACGCCTTCCTCGGCTCATCGGCCTGCCTAACGCGCTGGATATGATTCTGCGTGGCCGGAACGTGCGACCGAAAAAGGCGCTCAAGCTGGGTCTCGTCGACGAGGTGGTCCATCCCGCGATTCTGCGCAGCATCGCCGTGCAGCGCGCGCGAGAGCTCGCGGCGGGCACGAGGCAGCGTTCGACCGGCCGCAGTGAGCGTGGCGCGGAAGGATTGCTCATCGAGCGAAACCGCTTTGGCCGATCACTGGTGTTCAAGAAGGCACGCCAGAGCGTGATGCAGCAAACGCACGGGCAGTATCCCGCGCCACTCGCGGCGCTCGACGTCGTGCGCATCGGCTACGAGAAGGGCGTCGACGCCGGCTTCCAGGAAGAATCTCGCCGCTTCGGCGAGTTGGCGGTGACGGAAGTTTCGCGTCAACTCATCTTTCTGTTTTTTGCGACAAATTCGCTCAAGAAGGATTCGGGTGTTGCCGCGCCCGTGCCAGCGCCTCGCGCCGTCGACAAGCTGGGTGTCCTCGGAGCGGGCTTCATGGGCGCGGGCATTACGTCAGTCGCCGTGCAGCAAGGTACGCTCGTTAGGCTCAAGGACACGGATACGGCACGCGTCGGCAAGGGGATCGCCGCGGTGCGTGAGGTGGTGAAGGAGCGCTACCAGAAAAAACAGATCACGCGCCAGCAGTTCGACGACATGCTGGCCCTGACCGGTGGCACGATCGAGTACACCGGCTTCGGCAACGTCGACCTCGTGATCGAAGCGGTGTTCGAGGATCTCGATCTCAAGCACCGCGTCCTCCGCGAGGTCGAACCGCTCATGCCTGACGACGCGGTTTACGCGTCGAACACGAGCACGATCCCGATCGCCCGCATTGCGGAAGCGTCGAAGCGGCCGGAGCATGTGCTCGGGATGCACTTCTTTTCGCCGGTGCCGAAGATGCCCTTGCTCGAGGTGATCGCGACGCCGCGCACGACGAAGGAGGCAACGGTCACCGCGGTCGCGTACGGCAAGCAACTTGGGAAAACCGTCATCGTGGTGAACGACGGTCCGGGCTTCTACACGACGCGAACGCTTTCCGCATATATGAACGAAGCCGGACGTCTCCTCGACGAAGGTGCCGCCATCGACCTCATCGACAAGGCACTCGTCGACTTCGGCTTCCCAGTCGGACCGATCACGCTCCTGGATGAAGTCGGCATCGACGTCGGCGGAAAGGTCGGCGTCGTGCTCGCTGATGCACTCGGCATTCGCATGACTCCTTCGGAAGCCATGCGACGCGTCGTCACCGCCGGCAGACTGGGGCGAAAGGGTCGCTCAGGTTTCTACAAGTACGACGACAAGGGCAAAAAGGGCGATGTCGATAGCTCGATCTATCAGATCATCGGTGCGGGAGCCCGCGCCAGCGCCGGCCAACATGTGGACATACCGGCCGAGGAGATCGTCAGGCGTTGCGTGCTCGCGATGGTGAACGAGGCGAGCCTTTGCCTCCAAGAGGGAATTCTTCGCACGGTGCGGGACGGCGACGTCGGCGCGGTGTTCGGCATTGGATTTCCACCCTTCCGCGGCGGGCCGTTCAGATATGTTGATACCCTTGGCGCAGCGACGATCGTTCGCCAGCTTCAGGAGTTGAACAACCGGTATCCGCCGCGCTTTGTCCCCGCCGACGTTCTGGTCGAGATGGCCAAGACGGACGGGACGTTCTATCCAACCGAAGGACGGCCGATTGCGTAAAGGGTTTAGGGGGCTGCGGCCTAGGGGCTAGGGAAATCGCAGCCTCATCCGCCTGGACCCTAGCCCCGAAGCCCCGAATCGTGTGACTCCCTCTCCCACGCCAAGGTCTGTCACCTATGGATCGTAGCTCCGACGCGCAAATAGTCGCACGCGTGCTCCGGGGCGACGCGGAGCTCTACGCCGAGCTGGTGAATCGATATCGCGATCGGTACGCGCGGTATGCGCTGCACATGCTCGGCAACCGAGAGGACGCGGAAGAGGCGCTGCAGGACGCGTTCACCCGCGCCTATAGGTCACTCGCTCGATGCGAGGATCCTGAACGATTTGGCGCGTGGCTGTTCCGAATTCTGGTAAATCGGTGCCGTACGGTCGGCGCGCGACGTGGGCGCCGCTCGCGCACCTTCGTCAGCGACGACCTCGCGCTTCACGAAGCCGCCGAAGAGCATCCGGCGGAGCGCAGTGCCTGGCGTGAAGAGATCGACCGCGCGCTGAGTCAGTTGCGGCCCGAGCAACGGGAGGCATTTCTGCTCAAGTACGTGGAGGAGCTGGGCTACGACGAGATGTCGAGGTTGACGGGCGCCGGTGTATCGGCGTTGAAGATGCGAGTGATGCGAGCATGCGATCGACTTCGCGAACTGCTCAGTGACGTTCGGAGCGATCGCGAGGTACGTGAGGGGCGCGGACGTCCCGAGGTGAATGATGCGAGGCAAGCCTGAAAACTGGATTCAACGAGTCGTCGCGGAGCTGCGACGGCCGGTGCAATTCGACGACGAGTTCGATCGAAATGTCATGTCGGCGATTCGCGCCATCCCTCGTCATCGGGATGGTGCGTGGACACGTGCGCTGAGGCCGCGCACGATCACCGTCAGTCCGCTCGTCTCCGGCATTGCCGCCGCATTGTTGCTCGCGGTCACACTGTCCGTTGGTCATGCGATCGGAACGCTACGCGCCTCGCGCGCTTCGGGAGGCCGTTCGGAGGTCAACGTCGATCGCGCCCCTGGCCAGCACGGGACTCCTCGACGCGCCGTGCAGTTCGTTCTCGTCGCCCCCAAGGCACGAAAAGTCCAAGTCGTTGGTGACTTCAACGATTGGGACACGACGCACGTCGAGTTCAGCGCGCAGCACCGCGGCGGCGGTGTGTGGTCGGTGACGGCTGCCGTACCCGAAGGGCATCATCGCTATTCGTTCGTCGTCGACGACAGCCTGTGGGTCGCGGACCCCAGTGCTCCCAAGATGCTCGACGACGACTTCGGGATGCCCAACTCCGCGCTCGTCGTCGGAGGGGGAGATTTGGACCGGTGAGCTGGCCGACGCGCGCCGGCAAGTTGTCGGTCGGCGCGTGGTGCGTCGTTCTGGTTCTCGCGCCCGCAGCCGCCGCACAACGCAGCGGAGACGCCCGCCTTTTTCGGCTGGATTCCACGACGAGAATTGCGGTCAGCGTCCTGGTCGACTCGGCTCGCAGATCCCGGCTTCCCACTGAGCCGCTCATCGACAAGGCGCTCGAGGGTTCGCAACGGGGCGCAGATGGCGATCGAATCGTCGTCGCGGTGAATGGCCTGTTCGCCGAGCTACGCACAGCGAAATCGGCGCTCGGCGCGGGCGCCAGCACCGATGAAATCAACGCCGGGGCGAATGCGTTGCACGCTGGCTTGCCCATGCGCAATCTCGCGCAGCTGCGCGCCGCATCGCAGCACGCCGGACGCGCTCGCGTCACGTTGCCGCTCACGGTCGCGACGGATCTCGTCGCGCGTGGCGTTCCGGTTGGCGTTGCGTCGGACGTCATTCTTTCGCTCGCGAAGGCAGGCCTCCGTGATGCCGATTTCTCGATGTTCCAGCGAAACGTGAGATTGGACATCGAGCGAGGCGCGGATGCGGCGACGGCCGCGCAAACGCGCGCCCGAGGCGCAGTGCTGCATGGGGGACGAGCCACGTAAGCGCGGAGGGCAGAGAGTTGTGGTAGAGTGTTACTCTGCGCCTAGACTGAGACTCGGGCGTTCGGCTACACTTCTTTTCTCCTGCTAAGCCTCACGAGTCAACGATTGCGACAATCCCTCGCACTGCTCGGGACGACGAGAAGGGCGCTCCTTTGCCTAATAGTCGTCAGCGCCTGCGCGCAACCTTCCTCGCCACCGACGACCGCGCCATCACGTAGCCGCTATCCTGGCAATCTTGCTCAGGCCCGGCCCCTCACCCACGCCGAACGCACGAATTTCAGGGAGACGTCGAAGTACTCGGACGTCGTTCAATTTCTGGATTCGCTGCGTACCCTCGGCGCGAAGATTCACATCGGATCGATCGGCAGGACGAATGAAGGGCGCGACATTCCGTTTGTCGTCGCGTCCCGCCCACTCGTCACGACGCCCACCGAGGCCAAACAGCTTCGCCGCCCGATTGTCTATGTGCAGGCCAACATCCATGCGGGCGAGGTCGAAGGCAAAGAAGCACTTCAGGCCATTCTTCGCGATCTCGTGTTCGACAATCACAAGAACGTGCTCGATTCGATCATTCTCATCGCCGTGCCGATCTACAACGCCGACGGCAACGAGCGCTTTGCGGCGCAGGAACGCAATCGCACGGAGCAGAATGGGCCCGCGCTCGTCGGAACACGCACGAATGCACAGGGCCTGGACCTCAATCGCGACTACGTGAAGGCCGAAGCGCCCGAGACCGTCGCGTCGCTCGCGATGTTTCGTGAGTGGGATCCAGACGTGTTCGTCGATCTGCACACCACAGACGGCAGCTATCACGGCTACGCGCTCACCTATGCGGCGACGCTCAATCCTGCCGCGCGCTTCACACTGCCGTACACGCGCGACACGATGTTGGTCGAGCTGCGCCAGCGAATGCGCGACCGCCATGGCTTCGAAGTGTTCGACTACGGCAACTTCCCACGCGAGCAAGGCGCACCCACGGCCTGGGAGACATATGACTCGCGGCCGCGGTTCGGCACGAACTACTACGGCTTGCGCGGACGCATTTCTGTTCTCAGCGAAGCGTACTCGCACGATCCGTTCGAGCGCCGCGTGGCCTCGACGTACGACTTCGTCTTCGAGCTGTTGTCCTACGTCGCGGCGAACTCGGACGACATCTTCGATCTCGCTCGTGAGGCGGACACCCGTACTACGGGCTGGGGGAACGAACCGCGTTCGGCGCCGACGATTCCGATTCGTTCGACGCTTGCGACGGTGCGGAGAGGGCCCATTCGCGTGGAGGAAGTACAGCGGCTCGGCGACACCGTGCGCTATGAAGCTGGACTGCCGCGCGGAGTGAAGCGAACTGGCGCAGTGCGTACCGTGGACATGCCGATCTACGATCGCTTCTCGCCGTCGCTTTCCTTGCCGATGCCGTGGGGATACGCCTTCCCGCGCGAGGTGGGTGACTCGCTGCTCAAGCGCCTCGTTATGCACGGCGTAGCTTCGGAGGTGCTGGGAGACGCGGCGGAGGCCAGCGTCGTCGCGTTTACGATCGATTCGACGAGTACGGCAACCCAAGCTTTCCAAAGGCATAACGAACGCCGCCTTTTCGGAGATTGGGGCGCACCAACGAGGCGTACGCTTCCCGCGGGCACGCTTGTCGTTCGGACGGGTCAGCCCCTCGGTATTCTCGCGATGTATCTGCTGGAGCCGTCGAGCGACGACGGATTCGTCGACTGGAACGTGCTCGACCCATGGGCCAGCGAACGCACCTTCCCCGTGGTGCGCATCGTGCTGCCCCTCCAAGCCCGACTGCGTCCAACGCCCTGATGCTTCGTTCCGCACTTCTGTATCTGTCGAATCAGCCGCGCGTCTTCGGGTTCGTGCGGAACAATGGGCTCGCCAAACGCTTCGCCAGTCGTTTCGTCGCTGGTGAAACGCTCGACACCGCAATGGACGCGGTTCGCGTACTCAACGGCCGGGGCATTCGCGCATCGCTCGACCTGCTCGGAGAGAGTGTCACGAACGAGCGCGAAGCGCGTGGGACGCGTGACGCGTACATCGAGATCCTTCGGCGCATCCATGCGCAGCGACTCGACGCGAACGTCTCGGTAAAGCTCACCGCAATGGGGCTCGACATTTCCGAAGATCTGTGCGTCAGCCACATGCAGGAGGTGCTCGCCCGTGCGCAGGAGTATGGAAGCTTCGTGCGCGTCGACATGGAGTCGAGCGAGTACACGGATCGGACGCTGCATCTCTTCGAGCATCGACTCTACCCGCTCTTTCGCAGCCATGTCGGGATCGTGCTACAGAGCTATCTGTATCGCACCTTCACCGACATCGAATACGCGATCCAGCTCGGCTGCCGCGTCCGCCTGTGCAAGGGCGCGTACAAGGAGCCGGCAAGCGTCGCCTACCCGGACAAGACGGACGTCGACGCGAATTACGCGAAGTGCATGCATGCGCTGCTGCGGCATGGCAACTTTCCGGGAATCGCAACGCACGATCCGGCTATGATCAACGAAGCGAAGCGGTTCGCACGCGAGAACGATGTCGCGGCGAACCGCTTCGAGTTTCAAATGCTTTATGGAGTACGGCGCGACCTCCAGGAGCGGCTCGTTAGGGAAGGGTATGGCATGCGGGTGTACGTTCCATTCGGGACGCAATGGTATCCATATCTCATGAGGCGGCTTGCCGAGCGGCCGGCGAACGTTGCGTTTATCACCGGGAACGTGCTGAGAGAGATGTTTCACCGAAGCAATCACCGCAAGCTTGCCTAACGACTCGACATCCGCCTGGCTGTGATGGCCCGCTTTGTTCCACCCGATCACTCAAAGGGTGACGCCAACACGCTCGGCGGCTACATCGCCGTGCACGACCGTCCCGCCGCCTT
>JANWKK010000075.1 GCA_025451425.1 Gemmatimonadaceae bacterium | reverse complement strand
GTCGTCCTCATCGTACGCTACGTGCTGCTGTTGTGGTTGAGCTATCTGCAACACATCGAGAATCGAAGCCACGATACCGAGTGCACGCCGCAGCCACCGGTGACGATTCTCGTTCCTGTCTACAACGAGGAGGCGGTGATCGCGCCGGCGCTCCGCAGTCTACTCGAGCTTCGATATCCCGTCTTTCACGTCATCGTCGTCGACGACGGCTCGAGCGACGGCACTTACGAGCGTGCGACGGCGATCGCTGGACAGTATGGGCAGTCCAACATTCGCGTCGTGCGGAAGAACAACGGCGGGAAAGCGAGTGCACTGAACACCGGCATCACCCTCGCGAAGACCGATTTCATCCTCTGCATGGATGGCGATTCTCGCTTACACCCTGACACACTGCGCTTCGCGATGCGGCACTTCGTCGATCCACGCGTCGGTGCGGTGGCAGGCAATGTGAAGGTCGTTAATCGGCAGAATGTCTGGACAAAGCTTCAGGCGCTCGAGTACGTCGAGGGGCTGAACACCGCACGCCGCGCGCAGGGCTTCTTGCGCGTCGTGAACATCATCCCCGGTCCGATCGGCGTATTTCGGCGCGACGCCCTGTTGCGGGCCGGCGGTTACGACACCGACACCTTTGCGGAGGACGCCGATCTCACGCTCAAGTTGCTCACCGCGGGCTGGCACGTTGCCTATGAGGAGCGCGCGATTGCGTATACTGAAGCGCCGGAGCATTACCTCGATCTCATCAAGCAGCGGTATCGCTGGACGCGCGGGATTCTCCAGGCATTGCGCAAGCGCGCGTCGTGGCTTGGCGCACCACGGCAAGCCGTCGCACTCTGGCTGTCGCTGCTCGTTATGCTCTTCGAAGCGGTCGTGTGGCCAGCGATGAACGTGGTCGGCAACCTGCTTTTTACAGTGGCGGCATTATCCGCCGGCGCCGCGTCCGGCGTGCTCTATTGGTGGGCGCTGCTGACGATGCTCGACGTCGCCGCAGCACTGTACGCGGTCGGGATGGAGGGTGAGGATCTCCGGCTGATTCCGTATGCCGTCGGCTACCGCTTCTTTTTCATAACGATGATCGACGTCGCGAAGCTCTTTGCGACCGTCGAAGAAGTTGCTCGCGTTCGCATGACCTGGGGTAAGCTCGAACGTGCCGGAAGACTATGAAGTGCAGAACATGGGGGTTGAGTGTCCGTTAATATCCTGCTGTCCACGATCATTCTCGTCTCGTTTCTCGTCACGATCGTGATGGCCGTCGGCAGCTATGTCGCGTACAAGCTGCGTGAAGCGCGGCGTCCACGCGTCGAGCTTCCCGCGGCCGCTGGCGAATCGCCTTACTTCGAGCGCATCGTCGCCGACGAGAAATGAACGGCCCGCGTCCCACGACCCTCGCCTTTTCGCTCGCGGCGGCGCTGGTCGTTGTCGTGTCGGTCATGCTCACGCTTCGCCGCGGCGACGCGGCCACGCGCCCCGAACCAGCGCGCTTCTCGGGCTCGCGCGTCGTCCAGCAGATGCCGTCGCTCCTCGCCGACGCCCATCTCCCCTCGCGGGTTGTCGTCGACGTTCTCCGCGATGAATCCGCCGCCTCGTTCTATACGACTCCGGGGACGCTCGATTCGATCACCGGCGCCTGGCGAACCGCCCTCACTGCTGCTGGCGCCGACGCGCGAGTCGTGTCGGCAAGTGCCGCGAGCGCCGACCGCAACGCACGCGTCCTCGTTGTTCCTTCGTCGCCATGCCTAACTGTTGAAACGCGCCAGGCGATCGATGGCATCGCAGCGCGCGGCGGCGGCATCATCATTACCGCACTCACCGGCGCGTACGACGCTGGCTGCCGGCCCATCGGCTATGGACTGATCGTCGCCACCACCGGCGCATCGCGCGCCGACACGCTCGACTCCCGGCCGATGACCTACCTAACGCTTCCGGCCGGCAGCCCGCTGACCGTCGACATTCCACCTGGCTCGCGCATCGATCTCAATCCAGGTCGCCAGGTGGCGCTGCGGCTGATGCAGCGCGACGCATTCTTCTCGGACTACGCGTTGCAGCCGCAGCCAGCCGGTAACACACCGCTCCTCGACGTCGCGATCACTCACAGGCCGTATGGTCATGGGCGTCTCGTCTACTGGGGTTTCGAGCTCCGCGACGTCGTCCATCTGCCTTGGGATCGCGCCTTGATCGCGATACTCGTGCGCAACAGCGTAACGTGGGCCGCTGGGCTTCCAATGGGCAGCATCGAGCCGTGGCCGAAAGGACGGATCGCCGCCGCGACAATTAGCCAGGACGTGGAGTCGGGTTTCTCCAACGCTCAA
The DNA here is from genome assembly GCA_025451425.1 of Gemmatimonadaceae bacterium. Next base: position 13,784 of record JANWKK010000075.1, on the reverse strand, counting down.
TACGCACTCGATTCACTCCAAGCTGCCCATGTCCGATCGACCTTCTTTCTCACTTCGGACCTGGCGCGTGACTACCCTCGCTTATCTCACGATCTGGCCAATTATGGCGAAATCGGCAGTCACACCGAGAACCATCGCTTGTTAGGCGGCCTGCCGCTTGGAGATCAGCGCGCCCGCTTGGCGAAATCGGGAAACGACCTGACGCGACTCATTGGCTTGCCCGTCGTGGACGGATTGCGACCGCCGCAAGAGCAAGTCGACGTCGCGACGATGAGCGCGTGGCTCGCCGTCGGCGGCCGATACGTCTTCGGGGCCAACGACTCGCGCTCGGTGTCGCCCGAGCTGCTACCGATCGGACACGATACAATGGTGCTGATTGGCCGAGTTGGAAGCGACGACTTCGCTGCCGCAGCCGCGGCGCACGACGATCCGGCCAAAACAGCGAAGCTCCTACTCGATGAGTACGCGCGGTATCGCGCTCTGGGCGGTCTGTACGCGCTCAGCTACCACTCCCAGGTTCTTGCCGCACCGGACCTCGTGCCCGCACTTGCGCACATCGCGCGCGCGCTCGTCGCCGATACCGCCATTTGGCTGGCAACTACTGGAGAGATCGCGGACTGGTGGCGTGTGCGCGCGCAGCTCGACGCACGTGTTACACAGCGTGCCGACGGCTTCGACGTCGTCGTGCGCAATCGGGGCGAGCGACTGGTCGGCGGCGCGGTTCTCCGCCTGGATCTCCCTTCATCGCGTCCGCTCGGTGGCGCGACGGCAGTGCTTCTACCCGCGCATTCTGGGTCGGCGCGCTTGCTGTTACCACCGATTCCCGGGAATTCAACACGCACGTACCAGATCTACTACACGGGCGTGCGTCCACCGTCCGCGTCGCCGGTGCGAAGTCGGACGCGAGTTCGCCCCACGGCCCCCAAGCACAAACGCTTCTGGTGGCTTCCCTTCTAGCCTCAGGCAGCCAACCTTCACGCGCCCGCGGGTCTATTGGCTCACGATTCGCAGCGGCAGATCACGATCGCGACGGCGTCCCTTGTCGTCAGTCACGACAACCGTTAGGCGATAATTACCCGCCGGCAGCGGTGCTACAGCGAGCGAATGCTGGCGCCGCGTTCCCGTACCAATCGCCAGATCATCGAAGTTCGCCGTCATCCGATCCGCGGCGTGCTTCGTTCCCTCGCGTACAAGCGACATATGCACCTTGAAGGCGGCGCCGTCCGCCAATCCGCAGACGTCGTAGCTAACCGCCACGTCCTGTCCCCGTGGCGTGCTGCCGATCGAGTCGACCAGGATACCGAACGGACGCTTGCCGTCCATCGCAACGCCTGATGGGCAACGCGACTGGTTATGCGTGGCACCGCCGCCGCGGGCAGTCATTCGGAACGCCGAGAAGGTCAGAACCGCTACCGCAATGATGAACGCGCTCGCGATCGAGACAGTCGACCCTCGCGACATAAGTATCCGTTTCCCGACGTCGGAGACTCGTCGCCAGTACCGTCCGATGACTCGACCGACGGCGCCCGTTGCCGGCTGCAGCCTCGACACCGTTCGACGCATTGCGCTGAGCGCGGGCCGAAGGCCACGCAACGCATTGCCGAGATTCGCGAACAGGCCACGTAGCCTGGGCCGGTGCCGCTTGAGCATCTGAACGCTCGCGTCGAAGGCCGCGTCGAGCGCGGGCGTCGAATGCGAGTGTGCTTCGTCGAATGCACCGACGCTTGGCATCGGCGCCGTCTTGGCCGTCGGGTCCGAGACGGGCATCGGGCTCGGAGTCGGTGACCAGCGCCGGTGCTCGCCTGTTCCGACCGTAATTTCGCGGCCGCCCAGCGCGGCGATAAGCTCGTCCCCGTCGCGATAGCGATCTTCCGGATGCTTGGCAAGCATCCTCTCGATCACGGTGTAGAGCGCGCGATCTTCGGCCGAGTCGAGCGTCGGCGTCGGCAGGGGCGACTGGATGTGCTTCATCAGTGTGCCGAGCGCGTCGCCAGCATCGAACGGCGGATTACCCGTTATGCACTCGTAACCCACGATGCCGAGGCTATAAATGTCGCTTCGCCCGTCGACGTCCTTCGCGCGGGCCTGCTCGGGACTCATGTATTTCGGCGTGCCCACCGACATGCCCGTCGTCGTTAGGCGAGTCGCCCCGGCCGAGCGCGCAATGCCAAAGTCCGTCACCACGACTCGGCCATCCTCATCGTGGCGAAGGTTGTCAGGCTTCACATCGCGATGCACAACGCCGCGACGATGCGCATACCCGAGCGCTGCCGCCGTGTCGATGATGATCTGTCGCGTATCCGCGGCCGAGAGGCGTCCACGCGCACGCAAACGATCGGACACGGACTGCCCGCGCAGCAGCTTCATGACGAAAAAGATCACGTCGCCGCGACGTCCGACTCGGTAGATCGGTACGATGTTCGTGTGCTCGAGGGCGGCCGCCGTGCGGGCTTCGCGCAGGAATCGTTCGACCAGCTCTCGGTCGAACGCGAGCGTGAAGGGCAGCACCTTGATTGCGACCTCGCGCTCGAGCTGTCGTTCGCGCGCTCGATACACGATGCCCATACCGCCGCGGCCGAGCTCCTCGAGGATCTCGTATTCGTCGTCCAGTCCCGAACGTACGAGATCGAGGTCGGTCACCTCGAGCTTGCGACGCGCTTTTCCCTGATGGCGATTCGTCACGTGGTGGTTGTCCCCGTCATCGCCGCACCGGCTCGTCTTTCAGCCGGATGCGTTGGAACCATTCGCCCATGAGCGCGATCATAACGACGCCTCCCATCATGCTCAACGAGTTCTTCCACGTGAGGTGGTACGCGCCGAGCGTGATGAGCAAGGCGGTAGCCGCCGAGGGCGGGTGAATTGCCCGAAGCGTCGGCTGGAGCAACGCGGTCATCGCCACCGCCATCGCGCTGCCCCAGATGCGCGCGATGTTGACGCCACCGTCGGCCATTCCGTTTGCCCCTCCCGTCGCTCCAACGAGTGTGACGACGAGCCAGGCGCAGAGCAGGGCGGAAAGGTGGCCCACGACCACGCTATGAAAGCGAGACGAGGGCTGGCCGGGCGCGCTCACGATGACCACGACACTCGGTCCGAGCGCAGCAAAGAGCCAAGGCTGCGAGGTTGCGAGCGTCAATGCGCCAGCAACCAGTATCAGAATCGCTGACATCGCCGCGCCCCACGCGTCATCGCTCGTGACGAATCGCCAGCGAGAGCGCGCGCTTCGCGGGGCCGACCGACGCTCCGAAGATACAATGGGAGCGATGCGGGTCGGGCCCGTAACGGCGGGTGTGGGGATTGTAGGAGTGATCATGTTGTGCGGCTTGGGCGTTCGCGGCGTTGCGAACCTCGCCGCATAAAGACGGTCCCGTGGTAGAGGCCGTCACGAAATCGGCATCCGTTCGTCTCTCATCGGGGTGCCGTGCGCCGGCATTCCTCCGGCGTCTCGGGTCCTGAGCGCCGAGCCACCATTTGGGACTCCATGTCGTTTCTGGTTATCGCGCGGGAGCGCTATCCGCTTCGAAGGGGCGAGAACATGCTTGGGGGCCGAGCTGCGGGAGCCGTAAACGCTCCCGCACTCAGCGCTCTCCCTCTCTTCGCGGTCATCACCGTCATACCGGGTACGCCGGCCTCGATCCGCGCCGCCGGTGCCATGCCGGTTCGCGTCGAAGGGTTCATTCTGGGTTCCGAACCACGGCAGCTCTCGCATGGTGCTCGTATTGAGGTGCGTGACTGCCGGATTCGCTATGGCGAACTGTCCCTGGTGGACAGCACCTCCTCGGTCGTCGGGATTCTCGTGGACGACGAGCCGCGAAGTGCGATTCCGCCCGTCGTGCCCGACGCGTCGTCGGACGACTTCGGCGCCCGAATCATCGACCTCGGTAAAGGATCGGTACACGGCGTCCCGCCGAGCGGTCTCCACATCGGCCGTGACCCGGTTTGTCAGGTCGTGATTCCAGCTACTTCAGTATCACGCCAGCACGCACTCATCGCTCCCTCTTTGCACGGCTACATCATCACTGACCGGAGCACGAACGGCGTGCTCGTGAACGGATCAAAAGTTCGTGGATCGCAGCAGCTTGGTCAGGGAGACGTAATCCGGATCGGAGAGGCCGAATTCCGCTTCGAGATCCTGGCGCCACTGTCGCAGGCGGGTCAGAGCGAAGCCGATCGTCCTGCGCTGGCCACGCTCGAGATCCTGAGCGACGGTCCGCTCAAAGGCGCCCGGTTCCCCGTTGAACGACCGGTCATTCACATCGGTCGAAGCGCAGAGAACGATGTTCGAATTGCCGATGACAGCGTCTCGGGTGCGCATGCGACGCTTCTCAGGCGCGGTTCTGTCTGGCACCTCATTGATCTTGCTTCCACCAACGGCACCTTTGTCGACGGCCGCCGCATCGATGGGGAGGCGATCATTCAAGGTGCTGCGGAGCTTCGCTTTGGCGGTGTGAAGGTTTCCTTCAGACCGGGCCGCTCCAGCGATGCGGGCGGCGAGCGCACCGAGAGTCTCCGTCGCGAATCGGCTTAGGTCATCGCGCTCTTGCCGGATCGCGACGTGGGTACGTCGCTCTTTTTCATTAGCTCTCTCAACACCCTCCGCTTATAATAGGCGACGTTTCGGCACTCCCCGTGCACTTTGGATGCGTCGGAGATGCCTAGAGCCAGAGGAGGCTGTTCGTGAGTCGTGCTGCGCGCAACGGATTCTCAGTATTCGAGACCGTCGCCATTTTCGTGATCATCGTCATTCTGCTGCTGATCGCGATTCCGCAGTTCACCCGACCGACGCTTGCCGCGGTCGCGGTTCCCGACTCGGTCGTTGCCCCCGGTTCTTTCGGCAGCCTCTCCGTCAAAGTCTCCGACGCCCGTGGCGCGCCTCAGCGCGGCGTGACGGTTCGATTCGAAGTCGAAGGCAAGGGAAGCGTGACACCCGCGGAGGCATCGACCGATAGCAGCGGCGTCGCGCACGCGGTGTGGCAGGCAGCATCCGACACCGGCGCGTTGAGCATGACTGCGCGAGCCGCTGGGCGGTCGCGGCCGGCATTAGTGATCCGGACGAACGTCCGCGGAAGGCAAGCGGCGTCAGCGACGCCACCAAACCCCGGAACCCAGCCCTAACGACTCGGCAATTGATCGTGCGCAGGGGACCCTTCGATCGGCTCGCCGTGACCGCGAGTCTCGTTTTCATCGCCGACTTCGCCACCAAACAGTGGGCGCTTCGCGCGCTCGGCGCCGAGGATTCGCTACTCACTGCCGGATGGCACCTCACGGTCATCCGGAATACACGCCTCGCCGGAGGGCTCGAGAGCGGCGGCTTCGAGCTGCCGCTCACCGCCGTTCTCACGGCCGCCGTGGCAGCGCTAATCTTCAAAATTTGCCGCCAGCTGTCCACCGTGGACGAGAGCGCGCCATTCACCTTCGGACTGCTCGTGGGCGCGGGCGCGGCGAATCTCGCCGACGCGCTCGTCCCTCCTCACGGCGTCGTCGATTTCATCGCCTTCACGAGCTCGCGCGGCTTAACGACGAGCTTCAATGTCGCAGACGTGCTGCTCGCGGCTGGCCTCGTCTTCTGCGTGCGAATGATCTGCCGCATCGCGCTCCCCATGCGCGGCCGCGTTTTTTCCCGCGATACGATGTGGGATCGTCAATTCTCAGGAGTCCTTCCGATGCGCGATCGTGTGTTGCTTTCGGCCGGCCATGCGCTGCTCGCGATGTGCGCGTTCGTGTGGCTGTATTCCATGGTCATCGCATTTACGCCCGACGCCGGTCGCGCTGCGCCGAATAGTCTGCTCTGCGGTGTTGGCGTATTCGCGATCGCTTTCGTCACGTCCCGAGCATGGCTCCGCCTCGGCGACCGACGGCTGCTCGCGCGTTTGCGCTCTCGTCCGACCCGCTCGATCGAACGCGTGGTGCTCGACGGCTCGTTGCCGGCGGCTGCTGACTCTCCGCCCAGGCGTCCGCGGCTCGTGCCTCCTGGCGACATGATTCCCGGTGAGAAGCACCAAGCGCCTCGTCACGCGGACAACGCCTAACGAGCAATGAGCGGTGGTCCCGCGGGCGGCTCTCCGGCGCCGACGCCAAAGCAGCGGATGTCGCTGGAGTCCCTCCTCACGCGCACCAACATGGCGATCGGAGCCGCGGCTCTCGTGCTCCTGATCGGTGCGATTGCAGCGCTCCGTTACCGGAGCGGCAGCAGTCGTCGACTCTACGAGTCTGTCCTCACGACATCGCTCGATCGGATCGTCACCGCGCAGGAAGGCTTTTACTACGATTCGACGAAGTACGTGACGTCGCTCAGCGCTCTGCCGACGGTGCATCTCCCGCCCGGCGTCCATGTAACACTCTACGCGCCGGACCGGCGTGGCTGGTGGGGCGTGGCAACACACGATCGGCTGCCGGCGCATCATTGCGTCGTCTGGGTCGGCAAAGCGCCGTCCTCTATTCCTGTCGAAGCCAGATCACCTGAAAACGAGACCAAGCCGCTCTGCTTCGACGACAACGTCTCCGTCGCGAGACAGGCGCAGCGCTCCTGAAAGATCCGTCGGCCGTCGACCGAATCCGACGCCTCGTCCTCGTCGGTATCGCCACGCTTGCGCTTTTCGTCGTCGTTTTTCCGCCCTGGCAGGCGCGCGCGATTCGTACGACCACGCGTTACGCCGGAATGCCCGGCGTCGCGCCCTCCATGCTCATCGATACGCTGCGCTGGACGATTGCCTTCGCGCCGTTGTATTCGCCCCCGCGCTCAACTCTTCCCGGCCAGAGGATGCAACAGCTTGCGCTGCGTTCGCTATCGGGCGACACCGCTGCTGCGGGCGAATTGCGGCGCTCAACGGAACGGGTAGAGCGGGACTATCACGCGCCCGAGGTGCTGCGAGCCGCGGGTGCGCTCTGGCGTGATAGCATACTCGCGAGGGCGGGAATACCAGCAGTCACCAGTTACGATCTCACATTCGCCATCGATCAGCGCTGGATGGCGGCAAGATTCACAGTCCTCGCAATACTCGGGTTCGTCTTCTTACGACGTCGTAGCGGCCCAAATCTTCCAGCGTAAACGGCCGATATAAGGACGGTATTTTCGAACCACGCGTGGGAGACCACCCGAGGATGCCACATCGCCGCCTTCAGGACGAGGATGGACGTTGGTGGGATGTCTGGGACACACGTCCGACGATCATCGATCGCCGCGCGGGACGCGAGCGGCGCACCGGTGGAAGAATCGCCAAGGATCGCCGTCAAAAGAGCGAGCCACGGGTTACTGTTGAGCCGCAGTATCGCAAGGGCTGGTTGGCGTTCCAGAGCGGCACTGAATGGCGCCGCCTCGCACCGATTCCGGAAGGGTGGCCATCAATGAGCGCGAGAGATTTGCTCGAGCTCCTCTCCCGGGCCGCAGCAGGAGAGTCGCAGCACACCCGCTGAATGAAGGGTTACGCGTTTTCGCGGGGACGAACTGACATCGCCTGCTGCACGCCTGACCGTAAGATCGAAAGCTTGGCGTCTCGTCCGATCAGTTCCTCGGTGAGTTGGCGCTGTAGATCATCGACACTTCCCACGACGCTACCGTCGATACCGATGATGATGTCTCGCGCACGCAGTCCCGCTCGATCAGCCGGACTGCCTGAATCGACGTCGGTGACGAGCACTCCGCCCTGAACCGCCAGATGAAAACGCTGTGCGTGCCGACGCGTGAGTGCGATCGTTTGCCCGACGACGCCGATATAGCTGCGCCGCACGCGACCATCGCGGATGAGACGCGACGCAACAAACTGCGCCGTGTTCGCTGGGATGGCGAAGCAAATTCCCTGCGCGCCGGCAATGATCGCCGTGTTGACTCCCACGACCTCGGCGCGCGAATTCACGAGCGGACCACCCGAGTTACCCGGATTCAGCGCGGCGTCGGTTTGAATCACACCATCGATGAGCCGCCCCGATTGCGAGCGCATCGTGCGTCCAAGCGCACTCACGATACCAGCGGTAACTGTCGCCTGGAATCCTAAAGGGTTACCAATTGCGACCACGAGTTGACCCTGCCGGATCAGGCCAGAATCGCCCAGTGCCGCAAACGCCGGCGCTGCATGGTCGACCTTTAGGACGGCCAGATCCGTCGATGGATCGTCGCCGACGGGGTAGGCCACGTATGTCACGCCGTCGACAAAAGTCGCCCGAACCTCCCGAGCTCCGTGCACGACGTGGCTATTGGTCAGTAGAAAACCATCGGGCGTGAAGAAGAAACCCGATCCGGTGCCGCTCGCCTCACCGGGCGCACCACGGCCACGTGACGGGACTGATACCCCCGCCACCTCGAGGTGCACGACTGCCGGCCCAACACGTTCGACTGCCCCGACTACTGCGCGCGAGTAAGCGTCGAGCACCTCGCCGTCGGGCGAGACGAGGGGCTCGAGCTCTGCTGCCGCTATCACGCCGCTGACTCCTGGAATAGCTGTCGCGCCTTGTCACTGCGCAGTCGTCCGAGTGCGCGCTCGCGCAGCTGCCGGACACGCTCGCGGCTGACACCGAAAGCATGGCCGATCTGCTTGAGCGTCATCGGCTCGTCTCCGCCCAGGCCGTAATACATCACCAACACTTGACGCTCTCGCGCGCTCAACACGTCCATTGCCCGATCGAGCGCCGCACGTCGTGACTCATCTTCGAGCGTGGGTGCGCCACTCGGCGCATCGTCCGCGGGCTCGACAGCGATGACGTCGGCCAACGTGAGACGCGACGGATCACCTCGACGACCTGCCACGGGCTCGTCGAACGAATGAGTCGGCTGCGACAAGGCCCGGATGCTTCGAACCAACTCGACATCCAGCTCGGAGATCTGAGCAACCTCGTCGTCGCTCGGCTCTCGACCCAGCTTGTCGCGAAGGACATGCTGCGCCCGTGCGATGCGCGAGACATCCGTCGCGCGACCCAGCGGGACTCGAACAGCATGGCCGTGCTTGGTCACCGCGGACGATAGGGCCTGCCGAATCCACCACACCGCGTAGCTGATGAAGTTGACGCCGACGTCCGGATCATATTTATCGGCTGCGCGCACCAAACCAGCATTCGCCTCGCTCACGAGATCCTCGAGGCCGAGGCCACGGTGCTGGTATTGCTTCGCGATCGAGAATGCGAATCGCAGGTTGGCGCGGATGAGCTCCGCCCGGGCCGCTTCGCGATCGGCGAGTGCCAACGACGCATCGCGGTAACGACGCGCCAAGTCCTTTTGATCGGTTGCCGTGCGCACGGGGGCGCGCGACAGCTCTGCAATGTACAGATCAAGCAGTTCGGCGCCTTCAGCCGCAGAGATGTCGGCACGTGCAGGCAACCGCTTAGCTGCTCTCGAGCTCTTCGTCCTCATATTTGTCCTCCCCGCCCTTCCGTCACCCTCCTCCTCAAGCCGCGTGCTTGGCGATGCGCGCAGCAAGCTCGTTCTTCGAACGCAGTCCGACAACGGATTCAACGAGCTTTCCGTCACGGAAGAAGAGAAGCGTCGGGATCGACCGCACGTTGTAACGCGCGGTGGTCACCGGATTGTTGTCGATATCCAGCTTGGCGACTTTCACTCGCCCGTCGAACTCGCGCGCGAGGTCTTTTACAATCGGACCCAGTGCTCGGCACGGGCCACACCACTCCGCCCATAGATCGACGACCGCGGCGCCGCGATGCGACTCGATCTCAGCAGCGAAGTTCTCGTCTGTCACCTCTAAGACTGAAGCGTCGCTCCTGACTTCGTTCATCCATCACCTCCGCCGATTCAGAGAATCGGCATTTCTATATCCATCTATATAACTACCAAATACCTCAAGAAGATCCCGTGCCTTCGGCGCGTTTCAGCCGCGACTCAGCTCCTTGTTTCTCGCCGGAGTCGAGCCTCCGCCTCGCGAGCGCGGCCTTCGGCCACACGACGGGACCCGCCAGAGGCGCCCATACCAAGCCGAGCATCGAGCGCGGTCACATACGCGTCCAGCACGTCGGCGCGAAATCGATAGAACACGAACTGCCCCTCTCGCCAAGGCTCGATGAGTCCGGCCCGCGCCAGCTCCTTCAAATGATGCGACATCGTCGGTTGGGCGACAGGAAACTGTTCGCACAACCGCTGGCAGCCGACTTCCCGACAGTTGGCGATCTCTTCGAGAATCTGAAACCGCCGTGGATCGGCGAGCGCCTTGGCAATGCGGGCGAAGCGTTCGTCATCGATCGGCATGTGATATATAGATAGTCGTCTATGTGCTGTGAGTCAACGGATCCGAATCATCTCGATCGAGAACTTCACGCACCATGAAGGCGAGTTGGTCTGGCGTGAAGGGTTTTTGAAGGAATGCGGCGCGACGATCGAAAATCCCTCGGCGGACGACCTCGTCATCCGTGTATCCTGACATGAAAAGCACGCGGATATTGGGAACAATCAAGACGAGGCGCTCGACGAGCGCCGTGCCGCTCATCTCCGGCATCACGACGTCTGTCGTGACGAGGTGAATCTCTCCCGTGAAGGCTTCGACGAGGGTGAGCGCGCGCTGTCCCGTGCTTGCCACTAGAACCGTATAACCATAGCCGCGGAGAATCCGCTCGGCGAGGACGCGCAGAGAAGGATCATCCTCGACGAGAAGGATCGTCTCGGTGCCGCGCGGCGCTGCGGGAGCAGTTCGTTCGACCTCGCGCTGCGCAGTCTGATCGACGTGTCGTGGTAGGAAGATCTTGAACGTCGCGCCTTTGCCTGGCTCCGCGTGCACACTAATGTCTCCGCCTGACTGTTTCACGATGCCGTAGACTGTCGACAGGCCAAGGCCTGTTCCCTTGCCGCGCTCTTTGGTGGTGAAGAACGGCTCGAACAGGTGCGCGCGGACCTCCGATGTCATCCCGACGCCGGTGTCGGTGATCGCCAGCATCACGTAGGAGCCTGTGTCGCGCTCGACGTTTGCCAATTCAATCGTTAGGCGTCCGCCGTCAGGCATCGCGTCGCGCGCATTAACCGCGAGATTCATCACCACTTGCTCGATCTGTCCCGGGTCGGCATGCACGAGCCAGAGATCTGACTCCAGCCGCGTGACAAGGGCGATGTCCTCGCCGATCAAACGCCGCAACATCTTCTCGATGTCGGTCACGACAACGTTCAGATGCAACGGTCGCGGCTGCATCATCTGCCGGCGGCTGAACGCCAGGAGCTGCCGCGTGAGAGCTCCGGCGCGATCCGCGGCTGCGGCGATTTCCTCGACGTCCTCGCGACGGGCGTCGCCCTCGAGCGCCTCGAGAAGGATCGTGCTGTAGCTCTTGATGACAGTCAAAAGATTATTGAAGTCGTGAGCGACGCCGCCGGCAAGTCGGCCGACGGCTTCCATTCTCTGTGACTGAGCGAGCTGCAACTCGAGCTCTTTGCGTGCCGTCGTGTCCTCGACGAGCACACCAATGACCGTCGGCCGCGTTCCATCACCTGAAACGGGGTAGTAACTCGCGATTCCGTGTCGGACTCGTGAAGCGTCACCCGACGACGTCGCGGCCAACTCGAGACCAAGCACAGGACGTCCCGTTTCCAGTACATCGTCGAGTACCTGCTTCAACTTCGGCGCGATTTCCTGAGGAACACGCTCGAGCACGTGATGCCCGATGTGTTCAGCCACGGGGAATCCGTTCATCGAGGCGAGTGTTTCGTTGATGCTCAAGAAATGAAGATGCTTATCGAGGAGCGCAAAGCCAATCGAAGCGCGAGAAAGCACGACCTCGAATAATCGCAGGGTTTCCTGGCGTTCTCTTGCCGCATTTTCGGCGCCGCGGCGCGCGTCCTCCGCATCCGCGAGCGCACTGCCGAGACACTGATTCGCGATCTCGAGCTCGTCCGAGACTTCCTGAGCTTCGGCAGTCCGTTGCTCGAGCGTCACTGCCTCTCGCCGGATCTCGCTAGCGCGGTCGGTCAGGTCGAGTGACTGTTGCTGCAACCGGTTCGAGTGCCTTACGAGCGCGTCGCGCACTGAGGCCGCATGCCTGGAGAGACGCTGTCGGAGCCAGATCAACACGCCCGCCAGTCCGAGCAATTCGACGAGAATGAGTGCAAGCGTGAGGCGGCTGCTCGTCGTCGTCAGGATGAGCGTAGCAAGGGTGGCCGCCGGAACCACGAGCAATGCGGCGCTGGCCCAGCCCGCACGGCGAAGCAACGTCGACTCTCGATCGGCATTCGACGCCGCGTCGGGCAGGTGATCGGTAACTGGTGCGTCGAGGGTCGACAAAGGGAATGAAGCGATCTACGGTAGTACGACGAGTGAGCACAGAGAGACGACCTTCGGTTGCCGACCGAAACTCATCGGTACCTTCCGTTTTGGGGCCCTAGAGTTACATCCGAAACTGGAGACATCCGCGTTCGCCTACTGCCGGGTCAGTCGCTCACGTCCGAATGGAGTCAAATCGGGACGTGGCGTACCAACGAGAATGTCGGCGACGGCTTCGCCGATGGCGCTCGCGAACTTGAAGCCGTGACCGGAGCACGCGCTCACAATGAGCACGTCCTCGTGACGCGAGTGGGGTGTGATGAGAAAGTGACCGTCGGGTGTGTTGGTGTAGAGACATGTCGCCGAGCGACGTCGAACACCGGCGGCGTCGGGAAGGTAGATTTTCAGCAACCGCGTCACTCGATCAATGTCCTCGTCGTCGACGTGGCGTCGTACCGTGTCCGGGTCCGCCGTCTCGCCCTCGTGATGTAGGGCGGCTTTGACACCATCGCCGCCGTCCGGGACGAAGTAAAAGATCCGATCGGACGCATACTCGATCATTGCGATCGGACAGCGCGCTGGCGTGAATAGATGCGCATTGCGCGCCGGGGTGAACCAATGCATCACTTGTCGCTCCACTCGTAGCGAGATGGAGTCATCATCGAGCAATGCCGGCGTCCATGCACCGGTGCACAGTGCCAACCGACCAGCATCGTACTCGCCCTTTGTCGTCACCACGCGCACGCGTCCTTCGGAAAAACTCCACTCCTGCACGGGCTCCTCGACGAACACCTCGGCGCCCGCCGCAACCGCGAGCCTGAGGTGCGCAGCGACGCACCTTTCCGGATCGAGAATGCCCGCTCGCGGCTCGTAAAACGCACTCATCTCGTTAGGTATCGCGAATCCCGGAAAGCGCGTTCGGACTTCGGCGGCGCTGAGCTCCTCGTGGTCGAGCCCATGCTCGCGTGCACTGCGGAGCGCACCGGCGACGAGCACGCCATTCCCTTGTCCGATCATCAGACCGCCGGTCTGGTGAAAGAGTCGGTGAGCGGAGCGGCGCTCGAGATCTGCCCACAGCTCATACGCGCGTTGGACTAGCGGCACGTAATGCGGGTGCTCGTAGTACGACTCTCGGATAATTCGCGACAATCCGTGAGTCGACCCCAGCGCGTGCGGGGGCGTGAATCGATCGAAGCCCGCGACGCGAACGCCGCGCTGCGCGAGGTGGTACAGCGCGGCGCTCCCCATCGCTCCGAGGCCGACGACGAGTACGTCGGTAGTGTGAGCCATGGAGTTGGACAGTGCACGGTCACGCCGCCGCCGTCAATCTCTCAGCATGACGCGTTCGTCATTGCGCCCACTCGGCAGCCAGGTGGTCCCTTCCACCCCGTGCTCCTAGCCTTTGGCGGAGCTCGTCGATACATCAAGGAGTGCTTGCGCCTCCCCCCGACACTCCGCGCCAAGCGTCGTGGCGTCCATTGTGGCGCCGGGCGTTCGCGATCGTTACGTACGTCGCCCTGTGGACGGCGGTCGGCGCGCTGTTCGCCGCGCAGTCGTACATCACGTACTCATACAGTGGAACGCGCGCGGTCTCCGGACTCCGGCTCC
>JANWKK010000074.1 GCA_025451425.1 Gemmatimonadaceae bacterium | reverse complement strand
ATGCGTGCGCTGGGTCGGGGCTACCTCTCGACCATCTTCTACTGGCCGCACGACATGCCGATCTATCTTCGACTGCCGTTGTCGGTAATCATGACGCCGGTTGAGATCATCGGGAAGTTCACAAAACCATTCGCGCTTACGATCCGACTCTTCGCCAACATGATCGCGGGCCATGTGATCATTCTCGCGCTGATCGGTCTGATCTTCTTGTTCGGCTGGTTCATCGCCATTGCGGCGATACCGATGGCGCTGTTCATCATGTTCCTCGAAATCCTGGTGGCATTCATTCAGGCGTTCGTCTTCTCACTGCTCGCGGCTGTTTTCATCGGACAGATACGGGCTGCACATCATTGAGAGGTGTCAGGTGTTAGGTGCTGGAACTGCACCTAGCACCTGGCACCTCATCGGGTCTCGTGCGCTCCAACGAGGCCTTGCTGTAGCTGGTCGAGCGACCAGCGATTCCCGTTGAGGCCCGGACCTCGCTGACGGGTAGCGCCTAACGGCGCGGAGCAGCGGCACCCCACGCAGTACGATCGGAGATTCCAAAAATGTCAATTCTTCCGCTGCTGCAGGCGGCAACCACGTACGCGCCGAAGGAGTATCAGGGCGCGTGGGCCATGCTTGGCGCGGGCGTTGGCGCCGGCCTGGCAACGATCGGCGCCGGCATCGGTATCGGTCGCATCGGTGGTTCGGCCACCGAGGCCATGGCTCGCCAGCCGGAAATCGCCGGAACGATTCAGACGGGCGGACTGATTCTCGCTGCGCTCATCGAAGGCGTGGCGCTGTTTGCCGTCGTCGTCGCCCTGCTCATATCGCTCAAGTTCTAAACTCGCGCTGCCGGAGCCTCCGGGAGCTCCGGCAGCGACCCAACACACGAAGACATACCGAGCTTCTCTATGCGCACGCTGCTCCTATCGCTCGCCATCATGATCGGCAACGGCTCGACTCTTCTCGCGCAGGAGGCGGAGAAGAATCCTTCGCTCGTCGAGCTTCGGGTCAATCTGATGTTCTGGACGCTGATCATCTTCGGCATTCTGTACTTTCTGCTCCGCTGGAAGGCGTTCCCCGCCATTTTCGAAGCGGTCGAGAAGCGAGAGAAGGTATTGCAAGACGCGATCGATAGCGCCAAGCGTGACCGCGACGAGGCGCAGAAGCTGCTCGACGAGCAGCGCCGGCAAATCGAAGGTGCTCGCGGCGAGGCGCAGAAGCTCATCGCCGATGGTCGCGCCATCGCCGAGAAGATGCGGAACGATCTGCTCGAGCAGACGCGTCAAGACCAGCAGGCGATTCTCGAGCGTGCGCGCCGCGACATCGAAACCGAGAAAGAACGCGCAGTCGCTCAGTTACGGCGTGAGGCTGTCAACCTCGCCATCGCCGGCGCGAGCAAAGTCATCGAGGAAAACCTCGACAACTCCAAGAACCGCCAGTTGGTCGAGAGCTTCCTCGAATCGCTGCCGCAGCTGCCCGCTGGTAGCCGCTGATGCGTGAAACGACCATCGCGCGCAATTACGCGGAGACGCTGCTGGAGCTGGCGCGCCGCGCCGGCGACCTGCGCGGTTGGGGCCAAGCGGTCGACGACGTCGCCGACGCAATGCAGAGCGATCGGACGCTGCGACTCTTCCTCGAGTCACCGCGAGTTTCAGCGGCGCAAAAGAATCGAATTCTCGGCCGCGCGTTCGAGGGCCAGCTTCCGCCATTGTTCGTGCGCTATCTACAGGCACTCGTGAGCCATCGACGTCAGCTGCTCCTGCCCCAGATCGCGCGCGAGTACCATGATCTTGTCGATCAGGTGGAGGGCCGCATTCGGGCCAGTGTTACCGTCGCACAAGAGCCCGCGGACCGTGAGCGTCGCGCGATCGCGAAGGAACTGTCGCGCGCGTACGGCAAGGAAGTCGTGCCGCATTTCATCGTGAATCCGGCAATCCTAGGCGGTGTCGTCGTCCGCGTGGGTGATACCGTGCTCGACGGGTCTGTGCGTCGCCGATTGGCCTCACTGCGCTCGAGGATGTTGGCACCGCGGATCTAGCGTGGGAGGTTGGTTGAGGGGCCAGGGGTTAGAGAAGAGGGGCTAAGGGTCAGCGCCCTAGCTCCTATTCTCTAGCCCCTCGCCCCTCCAACCACCTCAACGGGTCGCCTCCCGAGGGCGTACTTGCTCGGGGCAGTGCTCCGTCCGCACTTTCCCCATCGCCACGCCCACACCGGAGTTCAAGGATGCCTACCCGTCGGCCCCAGCTGATCGGTCGCTGGCCCGTTGCCGCGGCTGTTCTCGTCGCCACCCTGGCGGCGCCTGTCGCCCTCTTCGCGCAAGACGTTGCGCAGCAGGGCGCTCTCAAGGAAATCCTCGCCAAGGAGACGTTCATCAAGCCACCCGTCGCGATCGAGAAAATCGTCACGGCGCCTTGGCAGCAGAACGTCAGCTTCACGAATCAGAGTCCCGATCACAAGCACTTCCTGAAGCTGGAGACCGAGGGCATGCCGAGCGTACAGCAATTCGGCAAGGCGCACTACTATCTCGCCGGACTCCAGGTCGACTACAAAGCGAACCGAGCGCGCATTCTCACCACGCGCGGCGCGGCCGGTCTGGAACTGATCGACGGCTTGACCGGGCAGACGCGCGCCATCGAAACGCCAAAGGGCGCTACGGTCAGCAGTCCGAAGTGGTCTCCTGACGGGAGCGAGCTCGCCTACCTCGCAAATTTCGACGACGCCACGCACATCTACGTCGCTGATCTCGCGACCGGCAAATCGCGCAAGATCACGAAGACGCCGTTGCTCGCGACGCTGGTAACGAGCGTGGAGTGGACGAACGGCGGAAAGTCCCTCGTCGCCGTTCTCGTTCCCGACGGACGCGGCGCTGAGCCGCAGCATCCGGCAATCGAGACCGGCCCGCAGGTGCGAATGGTCGGCGAGGCGAAAAACAAAACCCGCACGTATCGCGAATATGCACTGCTCCATGATCCACACGAGCAGGCGCAACTCGAGTACTACGCGACTGGTCAGCTCGCATTGATCGACGCGAAGACTGGTGTCGCGAAGAAGATCGGCTCACCCGCGATGATCACGGCGGTCGATCCGTCGCCCGATGGGGCGTACTTCCGCGTCACCTCGATGCAGAAGCCCTTCTCGTACCTCGTCGAGTATCAGAACTTCGGAACGGTCGAAGAGATCTGGGACGCGAACGGCAAGGCAGTCGCCGAGTTGGCCAAGCGCCCGCTGCGCAACGGCGACAACGCGCTCGGCGATGATCCGAGCGCCGCGCCTGCCCAGACGGACACGGCGAAGCGCAGCTTCGGCTGGTTGCCTAACGGCAAAGGCCTCTATTACCTGCAGCTCGAGGCGGCGCCAGCACGCGGCGCGCAGACGGATAGCGCTGTGGGAGATGAGGCACAAGCCGGCCGCGGACGCGGCGGCGCGGCTCGTCGCGATCATCTGTACGTGTGGGAGGCGCCGTTCACCGCGGCTAGCGCAAAGCAAATCTTCCAGAGTAACAATCGCATCGGCGACTTACTGTGGGCGGAGGATGGCGAGCTCGTATTCGCCGCCGAGAATGCGAACGGCACAAGCCAGGTGTACGCGACATATCTGAGCGAGCCGACGAAGCACTATCCGTTGGCGCGAATTCGCGGAGTGAATCTCACGCTCGGCACGTTAGGCGGCGGCCGCTTCGGCGGCGGCGGTGCGGGGCGTGGCGGGGCCGGCGCGGACTCACTGACGTTCTATCAGAATCCAGGTACGCTGATGTCGCGCCCTGGTCGCAGCGTCAACGAAGTCGCGCTGCTCTCCAGCGACGGCAAGTACGCGTACTTCACCGGCACGCAGTATTACCACACGTGGTCTGACAGCGCACCGCGGCCGTTCGTCGACCGTGTCGAAATCAAAACCGGAAGCAAAGAGCGCGTTTTCTCGAGCTCGGCGGATGTCTTCGAGCACGTCTCCGCGCCGCTTGACGACGACTTCACGCGCGCGATCGTCGTGCGCGAGTCGCCGACGATGGTGCCCGATTCATATGTGCGCGACATGAAGAGTGGCCAGCTCACGCAGTTGACGCACAACAAGGATTATGCGCCGGAGATCAGCCAGGCGATCCGCAAGCGCGTGCTCGTGACACGCGCGGATGGCTACCATTTCTTCGTCGACGTCACGCTGCCGCGCGATTACAAGGAAGGCACGCGTCTTCCCGCCTTCTTCTGGTTCTATCCGTACGAGTACACCGACCAGGCTGGCTACGATCGAACGAAGCGAATGGACAATCGCAACCAGTTCCATGCGTCGACGCCTAACAACAAGGAGTTGCTCATCACCCAGGGCTATGCGGTGGTGCAGCCTGATGCACCTGTCGTCGGTCCGGCTGGGCGAATGAACGACAATTACGTGAACGACCTCCGCAACAATCTCTCCGCGGTCATCGACGAGCTGGATCGGCTTGGGTACATCGACCGGTCGCGGTTAGGCATCGGCGGTCATAGCTACGGTGCGTTCAGCACCGTCAACGCGTTGGTGCACACGCCGTTCTTCAAAGCGGGCATTGCCGGCGACGGCGCGTACAACCGCACGCTCACGCCAAATAATTTCCAGAGCGAGCGGCGCGATCTGTGGGAGGCGCGTGATACTTATCTGGCGATGTCGCCCTTCCTGTACGCTGATCATTTGACGGGCAACCTTCTGATGTATCTTGGCGCCGAGGATCAGAACGTCGGCACCGATCCGACGAACTCCCTGCGCTTGTTGCACGCGCTCCAAGGCATGGGCAAGACTGCGGCGTTGTACATCTACCCCTACGAGGACCACGGCCAGGTCACGAAGGAGACGATCCTCGACCAGTGGGCGCGCTTCACGGCGTGGCTCGATCTGTATGTGAAGCCGACGGGCAAGACGGATAAGAAGATTGCTGTTGTGCCGTGAGGGGTAGAGGGCAGTGAGTAGAGAGTAAGAGCCAGAGAGGCGCGTCGAATAGGGCGCGTCGAAAACGGCGCGTCGAGAGAGGCGCGTCGAGAAGGGCGATAGAACTGCGCCATATAAGGAAATCGGGCGCGCGCCTTCGGCGTCGCGCCCGCTTCATTTTCCGTCGGGCCGTATTCGACGCGCCGTATTCGACGCGCCGTTCTCGCCGCGCCATTTTCGACGCGCCTCTCTATCATCCACGCTCTATAGCTCCCGCACCCCGCGCTCCACTACAGCTCGTCCGCGATCGCCGCGATCTCCTCGGCTTCCTTCCACGCAGCCGTGAGGAGCGCAAGCTCGCCCTCCAGCGCGCGACGCTCCGTCTCCTCGTGCATCGCCATCTCGAGCGCGAGCCGTTCGGCCGGGTCCAGTCGCAACGCGCCGAGCTGCCGATAGAAGTTTAGCATCGACATAACTCGGCCGCGCGTCGCACCGAAGTGGGAGACGGACGCGAGATACCCGGCGGCGTCGCCAAACCGTTCGATATGCGACACAGCGGTGCGTACCTGGCCATCCGAGGCGCCGAGGCGATTCGAGCTTGCAATCAGAACGCTCGCCGTCTGCAAGGCGGCTGTGCCTTGATACCGCGCCACACCGCCATCATGTACGACGTGTAGCATCGCCGAGCCGTCGGACTGCAGCTCGAGCGTCGAGCTTCCGATCTTGTTCGCGCGCACAACGAGCGGCTGTTCGCGCCCGAACGCAAAGGCGGGCGCGTGCGCCGACGTCTCGCTCGCCGGAGCGGGAATTCGCGCGACGATTCGATCCTCACGCCAATAGTCTCGGGCCGCAACCAAGCCTGCCATCGGGATCGCGCCCATGATCGTCGTGAGTCCAGGAATCGCGATGATCGAGATCGTTCCCGTGAGGAGATAGGGAGCGAGCATCGGCGCGACCGCCACGCTCAGCGCGGCAGCCGCGGTTACACCGCCAGCGGCGGCGAACTGTACGCGTCGGCGACGTCGGTTGAAGCGCGATCCGTACCGCCATGCCGCGAACTCGGGCCGAAGCGGCGCGCCGATCCGAACAAGCTCGAGCCCTTCGCCGAGCCGAGCGAGTCCGACATTATCCGTCGAGACTCTCAGCGTTGTCGAACGATAGGCGCGCTCACATTGATCGATCGCGTCCGAACGCTCGTCTAACGGTGAGAGATTCCAACGTGCGCATCGCGCGCACACTACCCAGAGTCGTCCCTTCTTGGCGTCGAAGGCGATGCGGCGTCCGACCGGGAACGACTCGATTGACTCATTCGCGCCGAGATGGCCGTTGCAGAAAAGACAGGTGGAGAACACCGGTGTCTAGTTGCCAGTGGCTCGTTGCTAGTGACTAGTGGGCAGTGTGTGTGATGGTTCGCACACGGGAATACTGCGCGCAAGGAGCATGCGAGGTCCTCGGTACACTGATCAGTGCACTCTGGCTACAATTCACCGAACCTTAATCCTTCCTCAATGCTCGCTCCATTCTTCGCCGCGCTCCTGCTGCAGTCCGCCTATCAGCAGCCGGGCGCCGTCAAGAAGCCCGCCGAGTCTTCGCCGCCGAGCGGAGACACGATCGGTTACTGGCAGCAGCGTGTGCATTATCGGATCGCAGCACGCCTCGACGAGGCAGCGACGCGTCTTCATTCCCGTGGCGAGCTGGTGTACGTGAACAACTCGCCGGACACACTGCACGAGATGTACTTCCATCAGTACTTGAACGCCTTTCGGCCAGGCTCGAAGTGGAGTCAGGTCGATGAGCGTGAAGGCCGCGTGCGATTTCAGAATCTGCGCGATCCGGACTATGGCTACGAGCGCTTCACGTCGCCACCGACCGTCGATGGCGCACCCGTGTTCATTGACTATCCGGGATCACCAGACAGCACGGTCGTTCACTTTCGTTTGCCACGTCCGCTGCCGCCACACGATTCAATTCGCGTTGAGCTCGAGTGGGACGCGCGCCCGTCAACCGTGCTGCGTCGACAAGGACGGCGCGGGCGTACGTGGGACTTCGCGCAGTGGTATCCGAAAGTCGCCGTCTACGATCGCGCCGGGTGGGAGCCGAACCCATTCGTGCCGTCTGGTGAGCTGTACGGCGAGTATGGCACCTACGACGTGACCATGGTTCTTCCGCAAGATCAGATCGTCGTCGCGACCGGAGTACCGGTCTCGGGCGATCCTGGCTGGGAGCGGGCGAAGCGTGGCGGGGAGGTGCGTCTCGCACAAAACGCGTACGATAGCGTTCCGGCGCCTAACGTGGAGGTGCCCAGCGGCTATCGGACGGTTCGCTTTCTCGCCGAAAATGTACACCATTTCGCGTGGTCCGTGTCGCCGGACTACAGATACGAGGGTGGCATTTACGTCAGGCAATTACCGTCTACGCATTACAAGACGTGGGATACTGTCTCGATTCACGTGTTGTACAAGCCGGGAGATGACACGACGTGGGGCGGAGGCCGCGCGCTCAATCGCACGATTACCGCGTTCAAATGGCTCGAGTCGATCTGGGGGCCGTATGCGTATCCGCAATTCTCGAACGTACATCGTCTCGAGGGCGGCGGCACCGAGTTTCCCATGATGATCATGGATGGCGGCGCGAGCCAAGGGCTGATTCTCCACGAGGCGGGACACAACTTCACCTACGGCATCCTCGGCAACAACGAGTGGCGCTCGGGGTGGATGGACGAAGGATTGACTTCCTACCAGACATCGTGGGCGCAGAAGCTGACGCCGCAAGAACTGGCTACTCAGGCATTGCCACCGCCGCGCATTCCGGAGGGATATCGCGTCAATGCCAAAACGATCCCGCCGTCCCAGTCAGCCAATCTCGATCTCATTCAACTCGAGCTGGATGGACGCGCGGAGCCGATCGGCACGAACGCCGCGGACTTCCGCGATTTTGGAGTTTATAACGTGATGATCTACAGTCGCGGAGAATTGATGTATTCGCATCTCCGCGACGTCCTCGGCGACAGCACCTTCCGCGATTTCTTCCACGACTACTTCAACCGGTGGGCGTTGAAGCACGTCGACGAACCGGCGATGCGTACATCGGCGGAGCGTCGATACGCGCATGATCTCGGCTGGTTCTTCAATGAGTGGGTGTATCAAACGGGACTCCTGGATTACGCGGTGCACGACATCAAGTCGACGCAGCGCTCGGATGGGCAATGGGTCACGCGCGTCGAGCTCGTGAAGCGCGGCGAGTATCGGCATCCGATGCTCGTCGGCGCGCGCGTAGGATCGACCTGGACCCTCGTGCGCGGCGACGCCCTCAAGGATCGCCAGACGCTGGAGATCATCACGCCGGCGAAGCCCGAGGAGGTGCGACTCGATCCCTACCACTTCACGTGGGATTGGGATCGACGCGACGACGTCGAGTCACGTGGCGTTCTGGGAATCCGGAATCCGCGCTATGTATTCGATTGGCCGTTCCTTCAGCAGAATGATCGCGATCACTCGCTGGTCGCGCTGATGCCGGAGCTCTGGTACTCGGAACCGCTTTCGCGCGGAGCCTGTTCAACGCTCGATTGTCACGGCCAAGCGGTGACTTTCGGCGTGCGCGCACGGGCGAGCTACCTCGCGATGGTCGATAAGTACGATCTCGGCATCGGCGGCACGGCGGGACCGATCCGGCCGACGCTGAGCCATGTGAACGCGTGGGCGCGAATCGACAATCCGTACCTGCCGGGCGCGTCGCGTCCGTGGATGGGTGTCGGAATGGACGCCGCGTTCCTCGATGGCATCGCGCGCTTCGATCTGCGACGCAGCTGGAATCTGAGTCCGTACACCTATGTCATCGGGCCGCAGATCGACGTCACGGCGCGCCTAACGGGTGCATATCCAACGGATCGCTTT
>JANWKK010000073.1 GCA_025451425.1 Gemmatimonadaceae bacterium | reverse complement strand
GCGTCAATCAGGTGCTCGTGCGCAACGAAGTCGGCATGACGTTCGCCGCCGCGCTGAAAGCGTTCCTGCGTCAAGATCCGAACATCATCATGGTCGGTGAGGTTCGAGATCTCGAAACAGGCGGTATCGCGATCAAGGCCGCGCTGACCGGCCACTTGGTGCTCTCGACGCTGCACACGAACTCAGCGCCGGAAACGGTGACGCGTCTGCTCGACATGGGACTCGAGCCGTTCAACGTTGCCTCGGCGTTGAATCTCGTGCTCGCGCAGCGACTGTTGCGGCGCATCTGCAACAACTGCCGAACGCAGTACGAGCCGACGGACGAAGAGCTCGCGGGTGCGAAGGTCACTCGCGCCACGACGCTACGGGAACTGCGCTTCACCGACGAGGCGATCGCGAACGCGAAGGCGAAAGCGATGAAGGAAGCGCAAGGCATTCTCGCGTATGCGTCGCTCGACACGCCGATCGGTGAGCTTGGCTTCTTCAAGGGCGCCGGCTGCGACACGTGCGCCGGAACGGGCTTGAAGGGCCGTCAGGGCGTGTACGAGGTGATGCCAATGAGTCAGAAGATTCGCCGGATGATCATCATGAACGCAGGTGCCGCCGAGATTCGCGACGGCGCGATCGAGGAGGGAATGCTCACGCTCCGTATGGACGCGTGGATGAAGGTGATCAAGGGGATCACGACGGTCGAACAAATGATCAGAGAAACGACTGCCTAACGTGTTGAGGGCAGAGGGTTGTGAGTAGAGGGTGACACCCGCTACGCACAACCCTCCACTCTCTACCGACTTCCACCCATCGAGATGACAGCACCCAATACGGCACCCTCCAGCCTCAACCTCCGCCTCCTACTCGAGGAAATGATCGAGCGCGGCGCGTCCGACCTGCACATCACCGCGGGCGAGCGGCCGAAGCTGCGCGTTGACGGTGACATCACGAATGCGAACATCGATTTCGTGTTGCAGCCGAAGGACTGCATGCAGCTCGCGTATTCGGTGCTGACGGAGAATCAGAAAAAGAAATTCGAGATGGAGGACGAGCTGGACTTCTCGTTCGGCATTCAGAATCTCGCGCGCTTCCGCGGCAACTGCTTCAAGCAGCGCGGCTGCGTTTCCATGGTGATACGACAGATTCCGTTCCAGATCCGGACCTTCGAAGAGCTCGGACTGCCCAAGATCATCGCGGATATGTCCGACAAGCCGCGGGGTCTCGTCCTCGTTACGGGCCCGACGGGCTCCGGCAAATCGACGACGCTTGCCGCGATGATCGACCGCATCAATCGGCAGGAGAAGGGTCACATCATCACCATCGAAGACCCGATCGAGTTCATACATCGTCACCAACAGTGCATCGTCAACCAACGTGAGGTTGGCAGCGACACGAAGAGCTTTGGGGCGTCACTGAAGTACGCGCTGCGTCAGGATCCCGACGTCGTGCTCATCGGCGAAATGCGGGACCTGGAGACGATCCAGGCGGGCCTAACGATTGCCGAAACCGGTCACCTCGCGTTCGCAACGTTGCACACGAACTCGGCGGCGGAAGCGATCAATCGCATCATCGACGTCTTTCCATCGTATCAGCAGGGCCAGGTTCGCGCGCAGCTCGCGTTCTGTCTCGAGGGCATCATCACGCAGACGCTGCTGCCGAAGGCGAAAGGGCGCGGTCGCGCGATGGCGGCGGAGATCCTTGTCTGCACGCCGGCGATTCGCGCGCTGGTTCGTGAAGACAAGATCCACCAGATCTACTCGATGATGCAGTCGGGAAAGAAGTATGGCATGCAGACGATGAACGATGCGCTGTATCAGCTCTACATGTCGCGCGAAGTCGCGTGGGAGGAAGTGATCCGCGCGTCGCACGACCCGATCGAGTTGGCGCGCATGTGCAACATGCAGATCGACGGCCTCGAGGACGACCATCCGAAGAAGGCCGCAGCAGGTGGTGCGGGTGGAAAGCCGTTAGGACTGAAACGGTAGAGGCCGAAGTGCAGAGAGCGGAGGGTTGACGGGATTCCTTCCACCCTCTGCGCTCGGCTCGCTGTCACACGAGGAGACTCTAGGGATGCCAACCTACACATATTCCGCTCGCGCCATCAACGGCGAGTTGAAAAACGCAACGATCGACGCGCCGAATCGGGAAGAGGCGGTTGCGCAGCTGCGCAAGCAGCGGCTCAATGTCCTCAAGATCGACGAGGCGACGAAGAAGAAAAAGGGCGGAAAGGTCCCGATGCGCGACATCGTGATCTTCACCCGCCAGTTCTCGACGATGATCAACGCCGGTCTGCCGCTCGTGCAGGCCCTGGACATCCTCGCGAACCAGAGCGAGAACCAGGCGCTCAAGGACACGACGCGCGCGGTCGTCTTCGACGTCGAGTCGGGCAACACCGTCGCCGATGCATTGCGGAAGCACCCAAATGCATTCAGCGAGTTGTATGTCAACATGGTCGCCGCCGGTGAAGCTGGAGGTATCCTCGACACGATCCTCATGCGCCTCGCGGTGTTCATGGAAAAGAACGACGCGCTCGTTCGCAAAGTGAAGGGCGCGATGATCTACCCGGGTGTGATCATGAGCGTCGCCGTCATCGCGATCACCACGCTGCTGGTGTTCGTGATTCCGGTGTTCGAGAACATGTTCGCATCCGTGAACATGGCGCTGCCGCTGCCGACGCGAATCGTGATCGGAGCGTCACGATTCCTGAAGGGCTATTGGTGGCTGGTGGGCGGTGGGATCTTCGGGTTGGTCTACATGGGCAAGAATTACTACGCGACATCGCACGGGAAGCTGGCGATCGACAAGTTGATGCTCAAAGCGCCAGTGCTTGGCGACGTACTGCGCAAGTCGGCGGTTTCGCGCTTCACGCGTACGTTAGGCACGCTGATCTCGTCAGGCGTGTCGATCCTCGATGGCCTCGAGATCACGGCCAAAACCGCAGGCAATCGCGTGATTCAGGACGCGATCATGGACTCCCGCGCCTCGATCGCGGGCGGTGAAACGATCTCGGCGCCGCTGAAGAAGAGCGCGGTCTTCCCGCCCATGGTGATCTCGATGATCGCGGTCGGCGAGCAGACGGGCGGTCTTGATGAAATGCTTACCAAGATCGCGGACTTCTACGATGAAGAGGTGGACGCGGCGGTGAGCGGGTTGCTCGCGCTGATGGAGCCGATGATGATCGTGTTCCTCGGCGTGGTCGTCGGCGGCATGGTCGTCAGCATGTACCTGCCAATCTTCGACATGGTAAACGCGGCGGGATAAGAAAGGGCCAGTGCCGGGCGATTGGTGATTGGTATTTCCGGAATGGCCGGCGAGCAGCACTCGCCGGCCATTCTCTTTCGGTGGCGACGCTTCTGTTGTTCGGCCGTGGCTGGATCACTCCGGCCTGGCGCTAACGAAGGCAACTGGGAGTTGCGCGCACACGCTCGAGGCCGTCGGTTATAGTCGGAGGCCACGATGCGAACGTCGGAGATACTCGGCCCAGCGACAAAACCACTCCTCGATGGACTGACGCCCGCAGTCTACGGTCTCATACTGCCCGAGACGCGTGCGATCGTGCGTCGCCTTTGGGACGCGACAACCAGAGCGCCTGTACGAGTGTTCGTACGATGACGTGCAGGATGCCGCGCACGGACGCTTCCTCGAGGCGTGGCGCAATTGGGTGGCACCGGTCGCCCTAGGGTTGAAAGAGTACTCACACGAATACGTCACGAACGGAAGCAGCGAGGGAATTCGCGAAAGCATGTGGAACCTCGTGGACAACGAGATGCTTGCGAGTCTGGAGTCGGAGACGCCGGTGTACATCGCGCTCCCAACGCTGCGCGAGAAATCCTTCTCGCGGGAGATTTGGGCCGATCGATTTCTCGAGGGACCGCATGGCGGTGGGATGCAAGACGCAACGGTCCGCGCGGCGCACCGTAGCTTCATGCTCATGGAGCGCTACCGGGCGCGTCGAGTGCCAGGTGACGACCTGGAGCAGCGGATTGCGTCGTTTCAGCAAGAGAACGAGGCATGGGCGCGGATTTGGAAGCCGAACTATCGCGAGGTGGAAGGCGCTATGCGCCGGTTTCGTGAGATGGGTTCAGGCGATCGACATCGCGCGATTGAGTGGCTGCGCGAATGGCATGATGGTCTCGCGCGCGAGGGCGATGGCATTCCGTTCCGGCGGGAGGCCGAGCAGTTCGCGGCGGTGTACTGGCAGTCTCGCGGATAGCGGTGGATGGACCAAGGTCCGATGCGCGGCGCGTAGGTCGCTTCGTTAAGAACAGTTGTCCGTAGCGAAGCGACCGACACCGGAGGACCGAATCTCATGCTGCACTGGGAGTGGCTCCGCGCGCACGCCCTGTCCCTACCGCTACTGGCGAAGTTCGCGGTGGGACTCGGGCTCATCGTCATCGTTCCACAGCTCTCGCGCCGCGTTCGGCTGCCCGCCGTCGTGGGGCTCCTGCTCTGCGGCGTGGTCTTCGGTCCATACGGTCTCGACCTCATCGGGAAGGACCGGCCGATCGCGGATTTCTTCGGCGAGCTCGGGAAGCTGCTGCTGATGTTCATGGCTGGCCTCGAGGTCGACCTCGAGCTGTTCCGCCGAGTCAAGGCCCGGTCGATTACGTTCGGCGTGATCACGACGTTCATTCCCCTCATTCTCGGCACTTCCGTTGGGCTCGCGTTTCACTACGGCCTGCTCGCCGCGATCGTGATCGGATCGCTGCTCGCCTCTCATACCCTGCTCGCGTCGTACGTGATCACGCGCCTGGGCCTAACGAAGCTCGAGTCGATCAATGTCGTCTACGGGGCGACGGTGTTTTCCGACACGAGCTCGCTGATCGTCTTCGCCCTCTGCCTGTCGACCTTCGAACGCGGGTTTTCGGTGTCCGGTGTGTTGATCCAGATCGTCGAGATCACCGTATTCGTCATGTTCGTCCTGCTCGGGCTCGGTCGTCTCGGCGGATACGTGCTCAGAAAATTCGAAGGCGACGAGAGCGCTTACTTCGCGGTAATGCTCGCGCTCTTGGCGACTGCTGCGGTCCTCGCGGACATTATTCAACTGCCGGGGATTGTTGGAGCATTCCTCTCGGGGTTGGCACTCAACGAAGCGACGCAGCGAAAGGCGGCCAAGGAGCGACTCGAGTTCTTCGGCAACTCGCTGTTCATTCCCCTGTTCTTCATCACGACGGGGTTTCTTGTAAACCCGCGTGCACTGGTGGCGAGCCTCACCGGAGATTCGGCGCTCGTTGCGGCGATCATCGGCGCGCTCGTGATTGGCAAGTTCGCGGCGGCGGAGATCGCAGGACGGCGATTCGGTTACACTCGCGACGAGCGCCTCACGATGTGGTCGCTCACGCTGCCGCAGGTGGCGGCTACACTCGCGGCCACCCTTGTCGCCTACGACACGTTCGACGCCAATCATCAGCGCCTCATCGATACGCGGATGCTCAATGTCGTGCTGGCGTTGATGTTGTTCACGTCGATTTTGGGGCCGATTCTGACGGAGCGCTTCGCGCCGCGGCTGCTTGGTGGTGGCGCGGCCTCCGCCGACCAAGTGAAGCGAGCGGCTTAACACGCCACTTTTGCGTTGCGAGCTCGGAGCACAATTTGTAAGGCAATGCTCCCAGCCCTGAATCGCGCGTTACCCGCGTTCGCTCTCGCCGCCGTGATTGCCGCCAGCGGCGTCCAGCCTCGTCCCAAGATCGTCATCGATCCCGGTCACCCCTCCGAGGTGAGCAGTGGTGCAACGATGCAGCATGGGACGAGCGAGGTCCACATCGCCTGGCAGGTTGCGCAGCGCCTTGCGACGCTCCTGCGCGCGCAGGGTTATGACGTCGTCATGACCAAGCCGGCCGAGCGCACCATGGTCACGAACGTCGAACGGGCGAAAGTCGGTAACGCTGCAGCGGCCGCGCTCGTCATTCGTTTGCATTGCGACGCCAGCCCCGACAGCGGTTATGCGATTTATCATCCGGATCGTCAGGCAACCGTAAAGGGCCACACGGGACCGAGCGCGGAGGTGATGCGCGCAAGCGCCGCGGCGGCGGAGTCGCTCCATGTGTCGATGTCACGGATGTTGGCCGGAAAGCTCAAGGATGGCGGCGTTCGTGGAGACTCGAAGACGGCTATTGGAGCGAAACAGGGTGCGCTCACCGGCTCGGTTTTTTCTGACGTTCCCGTGGTTTTGATCGAAATGGTGACATTGAGCAACGCGCACGACGCGGCGTTCATCAAGGAGCCCGCGGGTCAATCGCTCATGGCGCAGGCACTTGCGCAAGGGATCGCGCGGTACGTGCCGGCGTCCAATTCACCGAGGGTTCGATGATCCGACGCCTAACGCCGATAATTGTGCTCGCTGTCGTGGTCGGCGGGTGCAAGCAAGAACCGAAGCCGGAGAAGGGCACGACGCAGGCCGGCAAAGCCGCGGCGAGCAACTCCACGGCGGGCAGCACTGCGAGCGTTGCGGCGACACCCGTGACAACGCCTGCGCCGCAGCCGACGTCCATGGGCGAGTGGGAACAATTCGATTATTCGGCGCACACGGTGGCGGCCGCATCCCTTGCTTCCTTGCCTCTCGGCGAGGTCCAGCGCATTCGCGGAATCATCTTCGGCCGGCATGGACGCGTGTTTCAGGATTCCACGCTTCAAGGATGGCTCGCGACACGCTCCTGGTATCATGCCGACACGACGTTCACGAACGCACGCCTAACGTCAGGCGAGCGCGAGAACCTCGAGGTCGTCCGCGAGGCGGAAGCGAGAAAGCACACACGGATCGAACCCGGCGACATGCGCTTCTACCAGGATCGCGTGATCACGACGGCGATGCTCGGCGATCATTCGCCGCAGGATTGGGAGGTGCTCGAGGCGGAGGTGCTCGCGAACCACGGATACGTATTCGGCTCCGAGGAGGAGACGAGAGAGAACCGGACGCTCGGAGTAGACGACCTGCAGCACTACTTCGCGGAGCGGTATT
>JANWKK010000072.1 GCA_025451425.1 Gemmatimonadaceae bacterium | reverse complement strand
CTTGTCGAGCGAGACAAAGTCATGGATGTTCTCGTGGGCTGAGTTCTCGTTAACGCGCTGCGCACACAAGAAATGTCTGATCGTCTCGAGACGTCAAGACGCGATTTCATCGCCGCTTCGGCGCTGGGCATCCTCGGCTTCGCCTCCATCGGTCGCGGCGGCGCGGCGCGGCGCGATGGTGAATTGCTCTATGTCGGCACGTACACCGAGGACAAGCGGACGGAAGGAATCTTTCTCGTACGCTTCGATACGCGCTCCGGTGCGCTCGAGCTCGAGGACGGCGTCGATGCGGGGCCGAATCCCTCCTTTCTCGCGATTCATCCAAACGCCCGCGCGCTCTACGCGGTGAACGAAGTCGATCAACGTAACGGGAAGGCGAGCGGCGCGGTGTGCGCCTTCGCCATCAATGGCGACACCGGCGCGCTGACGCGAATCAACGAGCAGGCGTCTGAAGGGGGCTCGCCCTGTTACGTGAGCGTGGATCGGAGCGGCCATGCCGCGCTCGTCGCGAACTACGTCGGCGGCAATGTTGCCCTTCTTCCACTCGACGGCTCTGGCTCGTTAGGCTCAGCGACCCATACCGACCAACACCAGGGCAAAGGGCCGAACGCCGAGCGACAAGAGGGCCCGCACGCGCATTGCATCGTCACCGATCCATCGAATCGTTATGCGCTAGCGACCGACCTCGGTGTCGACACAGTGTTTATGTATCGGCTCGACCTCGGTCGCGGCGCGCTGACTCCGCTCGCCGAGGGTTACGCACACGTGAAAGCTGGCGCGGGGCCGCGTCACCTCGCCTTTCATCCGCGACTCCCGATCGTCTACGTCGTCAACGAGCTGGATTCCACGATCACGACGCTTGGCTTCAATGCCGAGCGTCCCGCGCTCACAGCGCTCGATACTCGATCGACGCTTCCCGCAGGATACACCGGCACGAGCTTCGTCGCAGACATTCATGTCGCGCCGTCGGGGCGCGTGCTCTACACATCGAATCGCGGCCACAACAGCATCGCGCTATTCACAATCGCCGAGTCGACCGGAGCGCTCACGCTGGAGCAGACGATCTCGACCAACGGCGAGTGGCCACGCAATTTCACGCTCGATCCAACAGGCCGCTGGCTTCTCGTCGGCAATCAGAATTCGGGCTCGATCGTCGTCTTTGCACGCGATGAGAGGACTGGAAAGTTGTCGCCGACGCCGCAGCGGCTCGAGCTTCCGAGCCCCGTATGTCTGCGGTTTCGCGCGCATGTCGGCGTAACGACTTGAATCGATCATGACGACACCCATCACCATCAAGCCGCGGTGAGTCGTCGCGCCGTCATTGCCGCGCTGGTCGTTGGAGCGCTGGTCCTCGTCGCATGCGGCGTGTACGTTGCGCGCAACCCCGAGCGGAAGACGCTCGACGCCGCCGCACGGGCGGGCGTGCCGGGCAAGTTCGTTCGATTGAGTGATGGCGTCACGCAATACGATTTCTCCGGCTCCGATACAGCACGCACGATCGTTCTGCTCTCTGGCGCGACGGTCCCGTACTACATCTGGGACTCCACCAGCAGGGCACTCGCCGCCAACGGCTTTCGCGTGCTGCGCTACAACTACTACGGCCGGGGTTATTCCGATCGACCCAACGTTCGCTATGACCTCGCGACCTACGACCGCCAGCTTACCGAACTGCTCGACACCTTGCTCGTACCTGGTCGCGTCGACGTCGCAGGCGTCTCGCTTGGCGGCGTGATTGCGGCGAGTTTCGCCGATCGCCATCCGGATCGCGTTCGCACGCTCACGCTGGTGGATCCGGCGTTTAGCATGTTTATACGTGCGCCGCTTCCGATGCGCCTTCCTGGGCTCGGCGAGTACATCATGACCACCACGGTTGCACCTGACATGGCAAAGAGCCAGTTCGCCGACTTTCTGCATCCGGAACGTCATCCCGATTGGGCAACGCGGTACGAGCCGCAGATGCAGTACAAAGGCTTTCTGCGCAGCATGCTTCAGACAATGCGAGGCGACGTCCTGACCCGCCCCGCGGCCAGCTTCATTTCGCTCGCGCGGAGCGACATACCGATCCTCGTATTGTGGGGCAAGGCCGATCATACCGTTGCCTTCGTGAAAAGCGACGGCGTCCGAGCTGCATTTCCGCGCGCGGAGTTCTACGCTATCGACAGTGCCGCGCATTTGCCTCAGATCGAGCAAGCGGCGGAGGTCGATTCCATCCTCGTGAGCTTTCTCCGAACACATCGATAGCAGCAATGGCCAATACCGAATGGTGGCAACGGGGCCTGGTCGACGGCGTGCCCGCTCAATTGCAGCCCGTTGCACACATCCTGTTGCAAGTTCGCGAAAGTGTGCTCGAGCTCGTGCCTGGCCTCACCGAGGCCGAGTGGAACGCCCGCCCCGCGGGTGTCGCCTCGGCGGCATTTCACATCCGCCACATCACCGGCGTGATCGATCGTCTTTTCACTTACGCGCGCGGCGAATCGCTCGACGAACGGCAGTTCACCGCGCTGCGTGCCGAGGGCGCCCCTCTCGCGATCGACGACGTCCCCGCTGCGCTCGGCGCGTTAGGTGCCCGTGTCGATGCCGCCATCGGCGAGCTCCGAAGAGTCGACGTCGGGACACTTGGCGACTTCCGCGCCGTTGGTCGCGCGAAGCTTCCCTCGACCGTCATCGGCTGCCTCGTCCACGGCGCCGAGCATGCGATGCGTCACGTCGGTCAGCTATCGGTCACGAGCCGAGTCGTCCGCGAAACCGGCGGATAAGCCACAATGAAAAAGGGTGGTACGGATTCTACGGAGCCAACAGATCAAACGGATCGCTCCTCGTTCGTCCAACTCCATGCGCAACGAGCTCGGACGATTTGGTTACGGCGGCCTCGGGATGCTCCTCACGCGAGATTGGCCACGACTGCTCAACGGGTGTGCCGCTAACAAACATTCCGGCCCGTGGTGACATGAGCTGTACGCGAAGAGGAGCGATCCGGAGAACCCGTTGACTCCATTTGATCCGTACCACCCTTTTCCATTGTGGCCTGTCCGCCGTTAATTGTCATTCTCACCTCTCTGGCGGAATTCCTAACGTGGCAGTGCAACATTGCCTGTGTACGGGCCGATGAGCTGCCGGCGCCACCAGGCGCCCGTCGTGCGCTTCGTCTCCTCAGCGCTGAACCAGTACTGCCAGATCACCGTTCGGACCAGCGTCGGCGGCGAGCCCTTGAATGGATCGCTCCGAAACAATCGCAGCACGCTCGGGCTACCTTCGGTGAGCCTCACCTGCGCGTTCACGACCCAGGGCGACTGCTGCCACGGACCTAACGAGGCGAACCACAGATTCCAGTCGAAGCGCGGCTGATAGGGCGCGTAAATACCCGGTCGTTCGTTCACGTCCTGCGGCTTGTACTTGAACGGGTACGCGATCCAGGTCATTCCATCGCGGCTTCCCTGAAACTCGATCTCGTACCGCGCTTCCGTCATCACGGCGAACAGCCCGTACGCGTTGGCGATGCGAAGCGGCGCGAGGAACTGCGCCGGCCATCCCAGGAGCGGGACGCCAGGTACGAACGCCATCACCGTTCCATAGAGGACGACGCCGAGCGCCGCCGTCTCGGCATAGCGCAACCAACGTGTGCGCCTAACGAGTTGCATTACCGGGAGACGCAGGCGCACGCGGGCCAGCGTTTGGTCGTCGAGCAGCAGGATGCCGAACAGGAGCACGAGATAGTTCAGGAATGCGTAATTCGCCGTGGCGATGATGCCGATCTGGAGCGCCGTCACGATCACGAAACAGGCAATCCGAAATGGGCGCGCCAGCCATATCATCCAGACGAGAAACAGCTCGACGCCGAGCGTGACGATCACCGTCCCCGCATGGTACCAGTGCGGCCAGTGCTGAACGTACCACCCAATCCACGTCGGCAGCGGACCGTTCTGATAGTACTCATCCATGGCCGTGAGATTCCGCCAGTGCGGATCGCCACTGGCGAGCTTCGCGATCCCGGACTCGAAGTAGATGCGGAACCACTCCCACCGCATCATGAAGAGACTGAAGGACGAAGGCGGATCGGCGCCGCCGAGCCCGGGACGCCGCCCTCGCGGGGCGAACCAGAAACCGACGAAGCCTGCCTCGAGGAGCATCCCGTCCGATTGATACAAAGAGAAGTCCTGCAGCGCGCCGACGCAGGACAGGAAGAGCAGCGTGCACAGGGCAATCGTTAGGCGCGGCCAGATGTTCGCGGTGAGTAGGAGCGAGCAGACGATCCCGACGCCGACGACGGTTCCCAGCGCATAGTCTCCGGAGCCCACCCAGAACACCGTCGGCGCATACCATAGGCCGCGGACGAGCCCGAGCGCACCACGCACGGTGCGCAGATACTCACCGGCAGGCAGAATGCCTTGCTCGCCAATCAGCCCATGGATCTGGAACGCAAGCGAGTAGAACGCCGAGAAGAAGATGAGTCCAAGACCGCGGAGCACGATCCAGCGCGGCCAGAGGTAGGTCGAGCGCGGCTTATCATCGGAGGCGAGGAGTCGATCGACTCGCAGTCTCGATCGAAAAGGCAGAACGGTCTCCCTGAGAGATGCGTTTGCAGGAACCTTAAGGTAGGATCATGAACGTCGCCGAACCCAGCGACTGGCCACGAATGTAAGTGTCGACAGACCGTTATCAGCCTGGACAGGTGTGGTCGTATCACACCCGGCCGTCCGAGGAAACCTCGCGTGTCATCATTCTTAAGGTCGACGCGAACGGTCGACTCGGTCGAATCGAGCACGTTGCTCTTGAGGGGCTCCAGGTTCGCAACCCTGTGGTCGAGGGCGGCTTCTCAGCCGCTATCACGCACCTGCCTTTTGCCGAGGAAGCCATCGATGCAAGCGTGGTGACTAAGGAGCAGGAGGGTGGGTCCCTACCGGATTACGAGCAAGGCTATTCGGAGTGGCATCAAGCCTTTCTGGCAGGGGACGCAGGGATTTTCACAGTCAGCGTCGCCGAGGCCGTTGCCTTGATGGAGCAAGCGCTCGCTCAATAGGCATCGACGAATCGGCTCAGAGGCCAGGCGTTAGGCGCACTTTCTCGGGAGTGTGAGCACAATGGAGCGATTCATCCAGGATCTCAAATACTCGCTGCGAACCCTTCGCCAGCAGCGCGCCTTCACCATCGCCGCCATCGCGGCGCTGGCGTTAGGCATCGGCGCGACGACGGCCGTCTTCTCGGTCGTCGACGCGGTGCTCCTGCGGCCGTTTCCATATCCCGATGCCGGCCGGATCGTGATGTTCATGAACACGTCGCCAAATGGGCAAGGCGCCGGCGCGTCTCCGATCAAGTTCGTGCACTGGGAGCACCAGACGAGCGTCATTCAGGATGCATCCGCGTTTCGCAACGTCACGATGAACTACACCGGTGGCGACATACCGGAGCAAGTGAACGCGGGCAACGTCAGCGAAGCCTTCTTCCGACTCTGGGGCGCGCAGACGCTCCTTGGCCGTACGTTCACGCCGGACGAGGATCGGCCGAACGGTCCTCGCGTCGCCGTGCTCTCGTATGGTTGGTGGACGCGTCGGTTCGCCGCCGATCCCTCGATCGTCGGCAAGACAATCCTGCTCAGTGGCGATCCCTACGTCGTCATTGGCGTCATCAATCGCGGCTTCGACGTCTCCGAGTTTCTCGATCCGCCGGACGTGTGGACGGCGTTTCAGATCGACCCGAATACGACCAGCGGCGCTCACTTTTTCCGGTCGGCCGGCCGGATGAAGCCGGGCGTCACACTCGCGCAGGCGCAGGCAGAGCTCCGTCAATCAGCCAGCGCGTTTCGCGAGAAGTTTCCGGACCAGATCGGCCCGAAGCAGGCCTTCAGCGTCGAGCCGATCCAGAACGTGTTGGTGCACAACTCGCAAGCACTGCTGGTCGTTCTGCTCGCCGCCGTGAGCGGAGTGCTCCTCATCGCCTGTGCAAACGTAGCGAACCTGCTCCTGGTGCGATCGACCGTTCGTCGTCGTGAGATGGCAATCCGCGCCGCCATGGGAGCGAATCGTGGGCGGATCATTAGACAGTTGATAACTGAAAGTGTGTTGCTCGCGGTCGGCGGCGGCGCGCTTGGCCTGATCCTTGGACTCGTCGGCATTCGCTCACTGCTTTCGATCAACACCGCCGGTCTGCCTCGCGTTGGCAACGGCGGCGCCGCCGTGCAGCTGGATTGGCGACTGCTGGCCTTCACGGCGGTCGTTTCGATCGGAACGGGACTCCTGTTCGGCGTCATGCCCGCCGTGCACGCCGCTCGACACGATCTCAGCGGGACACTGAGAGACGGAACTGGCGCATCGGGCGGAGGCGCGAGCAACCGCATTCGCTCGGCGCTCGTCGTGCTCGAGATCGCGCTTGCGCTGACGTTGGTGATCGGCTCGGGGCTTCTGATTCGAACATCGCTCGCTTTGCGCGCCGTCGATCCGGGATTCGACGCGAACAACGTGCTGACGATGCGAATGGCATTCACAGGCCCTCGCTACGAGAGTGCGCTCGCGGTCGATCAGGTCATTCAGGCTGGCGTTGAGCGTTTGCGTAACTTACCCGGCGTCGTCAATGCTAGCGCTGCCTGCTGTCTGCCGCTCGAGGGCGGCTACGGGCTCGGCTTCAAGATCGTGGGGCGGCCGCTCGAGCCAGGAAGAACGGACCACGGTGGCGTATCGTGGATGACGGTCTCGCCCGGATATTTCGAAGTCTTTAAAATCCCGGTGATTCGCGGGCGCACCTTCACCACGCTCGACACCAAGGCGTCACCGCCCGTCGTCGTCATCAACGAAGCGATGGCGAAACAGTACTGGAAGACGGGCAACCCACTCAATGACTTTCTCACGATCGGCCGCGGCGGCATGAAGGAGTTCGCCGCGGAGCCCGATCGGCAGATCATCGGCATCGTCGCCGATAGCCGCGATGATGGCCTCAATCAGACGCCCGACCCAAAGGCGTTCGTGCCGCAGGCCCAGGTACCCGATGCGGTCAACGCGCTAAATATGCCCATTTCGCCGATTGCGTGGGTCATCCGGACGAGGGTGACGCCGCTCTCACTCAGCGCGGCCGTACAGGAGCAGCTTCGTCAGGCAACCGGCCTTCCCGTCGCCGACGTTCGATCGATGAGCCAAATCGTCTCTGGCTCGACGTCGCGAGAGCGCTTCAATACTCTGCTCATGACCGTCTTTGCCTTGTCGGCGCTCGCTCTCGCGGCGATCGGCATCTATGGTGTCATGGCGTACACCGTCCAGCAGCGCACGCGGGAGATCGGCGTCCGACTGGCGCTCGGCGCGCAGCCCGGCGCGGTTCGAACGATGGTCGTGCTCCAGGGGATGCGGCTGGCACTCATCGGGGTCGTCATCGGCTTGGCCGCGGCGTACGGTCTTTCGCGATACATGAGCACTTTGTTATTTGGTGTAGAGGCACGCGATCCGCTGGTGTTCGTCGGCGTTCCGCTCCTGCTCGCAGCAATTGCGCTTGTCGCCGTATGGGTCCCCGCGAGCCGAGCCAGCCGCATCGATCCGCTCGGCGCCTTACGGTCTGCCTAACGTGACTGCATCGGACGCTGGTCGGATAGTTTCACTTGATCCGGCTCTCGCGTCGGATTCACCGCTGCTGTCCAATCTCCTGCAGTTGTATATCCACGATCTGAGCGAGCTTTTCTCCCAAGTCGAACTTGGCTACGATGGACGATATGCGTACGACCGCCTCCCGCTGTACTGGACGGAGGGGTACCGACGGTTCGCGT
>JANWKK010000071.1 GCA_025451425.1 Gemmatimonadaceae bacterium | reverse complement strand
TGGTCATCGGCAGGATGACGCCCAAGGTCACGAACCAATTGCAGAGCATCCCCTTGATGAAGGCCGTGAACGCTCCGGCCAGACCGAACTGTTCGTAGTGGACGGTTTTTGCCAGTCCGATCTTGATCAGGATCGCAGAGATGCCGGTGCCGTCCGGAGCGTGACCGGTCATCGTCAACGCCGCCCACAACATGACCGCATAGATGAGGCTGCCGATCAAGTTCGCGATATAGACCCAGAACACGCAACGTACCACCTTCCCGAACGGCATGCGGCCCTCGAGAAATGCCAGCGGTACGTAACAGAAGTAGCCCGTTGCCAGGTCGACCTGGAGCAGGTTGATGACGATAAAACCGAGTGGGAAGAGAGCCCCACCGAGGATCGGCAGCATCCCCTGCGCGACCCCGAAGAAAGCCATGCTCGTGCCGTACGCGAGAAACGCTCCGCCGAGCATGCCGCGCACCAAGATCTGTCCGATCGGGAGATCGCCCTTCGATGCTCCCGTCTCGACCATCGTCTGGACCAACTGGGGCGGCCTGACAAAGTCCAAGACCGGCGTGCCGACATACGTACCGGGATCTTCCGGACCCTTCGCGTCTGGATCGGCGTAGAGCGTGTCACGCATGAACGAACCTCCGGCTAGATAGCGAGGTGAGTCTTCGTTAGTCTAGGGCATCCTTGGCATGACGTTTGCTGGGGAAGTATCGCGTTCGGAAACGGTTTCGCCGCGCGTCGCGGCCGATGGCTCCTCACGCAACAGCGGCGCGATGAGGACCCTCCGCCACAGGAAAAAGGCGATCGCGATCAGCGTCGATGCCTCCGCGACGCCGAGGACGTAGGTCGTCGATTCGACGCGCAGGAGCATCGCGAGCACCGACAGTGCTAAGGCCGCCGGCATTCGCGCTCTCAAGAATGATTGCAGCGAGAGTACGCACATCGTGTCGACTGCGACACCCGCCGGCGTCAAACCGAGATAGCGATAGGAGAGTTGGCCGACAGCCGCCGCCATGCACGGCAGGACGACGATCGACCGCAGATTTGCCGACTTTCCCAGCGGATCCCGGAAAACCAGATAGATGACGACGGCGAACGGCGGCAGCACCAAGAACTCGGTCGCGCGGCTTTGCAGGCGACTTTGCGTCGCCGTCAAGACTGCGAGCACCGCCGGTACCGCGACGAATGCGCTGACTTGGGTCCATCGCTCTAGGCGCGCATTCACGCGACGGGCGCGACTCGCGCCCTCACGTGCCGTCGCCTTCAGCGCCGCTTTCGTCGTCGCTTTCCGGGTCGCCGCCCCCTTGCAACGGCTCCGGTGCTCCGCCCCCGCTCTCGA
The DNA here is from genome assembly GCA_025451425.1 of Gemmatimonadaceae bacterium. The sequence goes on along the minus strand of JANWKK010000071.1, from coordinate 4,064 downwards.
GCTTGCCGTCTTCTTCTTCGCTGGCGGTATTGCCGGGTACGGCCTGTTCGCACGACGGTGCGCTCAGTTCGGGCAACACGGGAATGGGCGGAGCGAGTGTTTCCATGATGCGCCTTCCGTAGGAAATAGCGGAGGAAAAGGCGGTACCGAAGACCCCTGCTTAGCCGCGCCGCAAGTAGGGCACGTCGGGTCCGATGCTGGCGACCCCGGTCGGCGCGTCGTAGATTGCCTTCCGCTGGCGATACCAGATAACGACCTGATACGGCCGGAACAGGTACGGCAGCGGAAGCGTCACCACGTGGACCAAGCGCGTGAACGGGAACAGCGACAGGATCACAAACGCGTTCAACATGTGTATCTTCACCGGCAGCGGCATCGCCGTCACGTACTGAATCTGCGGGTTGAAGGCAAACAGTGACGCCAGCCAAGGTACCGAGGTATGCAGATACCATTCGGAACCCCAACGATAGAAGAACGCGATCCAGAACCCCATCACCACCTGGACCCCGAGCGCGGCCAGCAGTACCCAGTCCATGACGGTGGTGACACTTTGGGCGCGCGCGTTGACGAGCCGCCGGTAGATCAAGATCGCGAGCCCGACGATCGCCATGACCGCGAGCGCGAGTCCGGTCACCTCCAGGATGTACAGCCGTGTTTGGTCGGAGATGAGCAATGCCCATAGCTTCGGAAACCAAAACCCGAGCGTGTGCGGGATCAATATCAGGATGATCCCGTAGTGCCAAAGCGTCGATCCCCAGAACTGCATCCGGTTTTCCAAGAACTGCGATGACTGGCTCGAGAACGAGAACCGGTCGTTGAAGTACCGGATCAACCCGCCAACGACGAAGATCGCGATGGCCATGTAGGGGAAAACAGCCCAGAGAAACGTGTTTGACATGCTTTTCCTCCGCTCGGTTTTCCGAGCCCGAGAGTGCCTACGAAACCAAACGTTCCTGATCGGGGATGGGGATCGGCTGGATTTGATCGGGCAGACCGTAACGTGCCTGCAAGATCAGCCGTAGCGCGTGCAGCACGCGGCGATAGTCGTCGCCCATGTCGAAGACTTCCGGCGCAGCCTCGTCCTCGTCGACCGGCTCCGGCTCCGGCGGAATCGTCATCGGCTCGAGCGTCGGAAGCAGCGCCTCACGCGCGATCTCGTCGGTCAATTCGGTGTCCGGACAGATCGACATGAAGCGCAGCAGCACCGCGATGTGATCCGGTAACTCGACCCCGGGATCGAACCCGTGCTCGCGGAACCGTTCCTTGAGTTCGAGCAAGAGAGCACTGCGCTTGTAGGCCTCGCCGAACATGTGGTACCCGACGTACGGGTGGCACGACGCGTTGAGGTCGAAGGTGCCGGTGAAGACTTCCTCCAGCGTATTTTGCGGCGTGCGTTCGGCAAAGGCCGCAAACTCGCCGAGGAGCGTGGCAGCCTCCGCGCTCTCCGATGCGATCAGCTCCCGGCACTCGCGCGCCGTCGGCGCCGGGTTGGAGTGCGGATACTCGAGCAGCTGCGCGAACAGCCCGAGAACCCGCGCCTCCTCGGTCGTAGCTTCGACTGCTACCATCTGCGCGCCGGTGCCTCGCGGTAACCGAAGCCGGCGGCGGGTTTGTGCGTGTATGGATCGAGGCTCTGTTCGATCGCCTCTTCGCGCGCGAAGGCCGGGATGACGAAACGCTCTTCCATCGTCGGGAGTGAGGTCAGATTGAAGATCGCTTCGGCTTCCTCAGGGGTGGTCTTCCCGATCGCGAGTGCCTCTTGCGCTTCTGCAGCGGAGATGTCTTTCACGCGCTGTGACCGCTTGAACAAACGGACCGCGATCTGTTTGCGATAGACCTCTCGGATGATGTCCTCGTTTCCGGCAGAGAACAAGCTTGCCATGTATTTGATCGGGATGCGGGCCTGCTCGAGCGAGCTGAGCATCTGCCCCAAGCCTTCGTTGCCTGCGCTGTCGTAGTTGCCGTCCTTCATCTTCCCGAGCACGGGCAGCATCGGCGGCACGTAGAACAGCATCGGCAGCGTCCGGAACTCGGCATGCAGCGGCAGCGCGAGTCCCCACTTCTTGACGAACTTGTAGGTCGGCGAGTTTTGCGCCGCCACGATCTGGTGGTCCGTGACGCCGTTCGCTTTGGCGGCGGCGATGACATCCGGATCGAACGGATCCATGATGATCCGGCGCTGTGCGTATACCAAATCCTTGTCGTCGTTCAACGCGGCTTCTTGGATCCGATCGGCATCGTACAGAAGCAGGCCGAGATACCGAATCCGGCCGACGCACGAGTGGAAGCAGGCCGGAGCCTGTCCCGTTTCCAAGCGCGGATAGCACAAGATGCACTTTTCCGACTTGCCGGTCGACCAATTGTAGTACGTCTTCTTGTACGGGCAACCCGAGACGCACATCCGCCAGGCGCGGCATTTTTCCTGACTGATCAGGACGATGCCGTCCTCACCGCGCTTGTAGATCGCGCCTGATGGGCACGCCCCGACGCAGCTCGGATTGAGGCAGTGGTTGCAGATTCGAGGCAGGTAGAAAAAGACGAGCCGTTCGACTTCGTTGAGCTGTTCGCGCTCTTTGTCCGTCAGCTTGTCCAGATTGACGTCGTTGCTGGCGTAGACGGGCGAACCACCAAGATCGTCGTCCCAGTTCGGGCCGGCCTCGATGTCCATCGGTTTGCCGGTGATCAGCGAAATGGGACGGGCGGTCGGCTGATCGTCACCTTCCGGCGCGTTGAACAGCTCGTCGTACTGGTACGTCCACGGCTCGTAGTAGTCGTCGATCGTCGGCAGGTTGGGGTTGAAAAAGATGTTTCCCAGCCCCTCGGTCCGGCCTTGCAAACGCAGGCGCAGACGATCGCCGTCTTTTACCCAGCCGCCTTTATATTTGTCTTGGTTTTCCCACGTGGTCGGATAGCCCGTGCCGGGCTTCGTCTCCACGTTGTTCCACCACATGTACTCGGTGCCCTTACGGTCCGTCCATATGTTCTTACAGGCGATACTGCAAGTGTGGCAGCCGATGCACTTATCGAGGTGGAACACCATTGATACTTGTGCGCGTATGTCCATGTCATTGACTCCCTGTGGTCGATAAGATCGACTCTACCACTCCAGTTTTTCGAGGGCACGCACGACTGCGTGCGTGTCGCGGGTCATGATTCCGATCGGTCCCCAGTAGTTGAAGCCCCACGAGAACTGCCCGTAGCCGCCGGCGACTTGGAGCGGGTTCATTCTCGTGCGCGTCAGGCTGTTATGACCGCCGGCGCGCCGTCCGCCGCGAACCTGCGATTTCGGCATCGAGATCGTGCGTTCGGGCGCGTGATAGATCATGCACGTTCCCGGCTGCACGCGAGCGCTGACCGCCGCACGGGTCACCATCACGCCGTTGTCGTTGTACACCTCGACCCACTGGTTGTCGACGATGCCGATGCGAGCGGCGTCCTTGTCGTTGATCCAGCACGGCTCGATACCACGCGAGAGCGTCAGCATGCGCAGGTTGTCGTAGTACGTCGAGTGGATGTGCCACTTGCCGTGCGGGGTGATGTAGTTGAGGATGAGGCTCTTGTCATCCACCGGACTCACAAGGATGTCGCCCGTCAAGTGCGGATCGAGTTTGGGCTTATAGCTCGCGAAATGCTCGCCGAAGTCAATATACCACGGATGATCCATGTAGAGATGCTGGCGTCCGGTCAGGGTGCGCCAAGGAATCAACCGCTCGACGTTGATGCACCACGCCGAGTAGGCCCGGCCATTGTTGATCATGCCCGTCCAGCACGGGCTGATGAGCAGCCGCTTGACTTGCCGTGTAATGTCGCCGAACGTCATCCGCACGCTCCGGATGCCTTCCGCCAGATCGACCAGCGGGACACCCGTGACGTGTTCCTCGTGCTCGAACGTGGCGTACGATACGGCGCCGTTCGTTTCCGGTGCGAGATGGAGGATCGTGTTGCTCACGTCAAGCGCATCCTCGAGGCTCGGATACCGGACCCCGTTCCACTCGACGGTACGCGTATGGCGCGGATCCGGCGAAAGCGACACCGGGCTTGTGCACAGCTCGTCGTAGAACTTC
>JANWKK010000070.1 GCA_025451425.1 Gemmatimonadaceae bacterium | reverse complement strand
CGCTCTTTCACACGTTCACGCAGACCGGAGCGCAGAGCCTCGCGCTCATCAATCACAACCCGCTCGCGCTCATACCGAATCCGCGAGACCTGCCCGACTTACTGGGCGAGATCAATCGCGTTAGGCCTGCATTCATTCTCGCCGTGCCGACGTTGTTGAACGGCATCATGAACCATCCGCTCGCGCGTGCGGGCAAGGTGAACTTCCGCTCCATCAAGCTGTGCTTCTGCGGTGCCGCGGCATTGATGGCGGAGACAAAGAAACGATTCGAAGAGGCAACGGGCGGTGTGATCGTCGAGGGCTATTCGTTGACGGAGGCGCAGATGGCCGTCGTCGCGAATCCCGCTCGTGGCGAGAAAAAAATCGGATCTGTCGGGATGCCGCTGCCTGACGTTCGCGTTCACATTGTCGACGCCGACGATGGCACGAAGGCGCTGCCGTCGGGCCAAGTTGGTGAGATCGTGCTGAGCGCGCCGCAACTCATGGAGGGATATTGGCAGCGCCCTGATGAAACGCGCGAAATGCTCCGCGAAGACGAACATGGTCACCGCGCCCTTTACACCGGCGACCTCGGCTACCTCGACGCCGATGGCTACCTGTTCATCGTCGATCGCAAGAAAGACCTGATCAAGACGAGCGGATATCAGGTGTGGCCGCGCGAGATCGAAGAGGTAATTGCCTCGCATCCGGCGGTCGCCGAGGTCGGCGCCATCGGAGTGCCTGACGAGATCAAGGGCGAACGCGTCAAAGCCTGGATCGTGTGCCGCCCGGGTACGACGGTCGGCGAGGAGGAGCTCAGGGCGTTCTGCCGCGAGCGGCTCGCGCCGTACAAGGTGCCCTCTCAGATCGAGATCGTAAGCGAGCTGCCGAAGACGCAGGTGGGCAAGGTCCTGCGTCGCGCACTGAAGGAGCGTGAGGCCGCGAAGGGACTAGGGGCTAGCTCCTAGCCCCTAGCCCCTACGCCCTCATCTCGCCAGCTCGCGCACTGACTGCGCTAGCATCCGCACCTTCGCCGCGTCGCTCGAGCTCGCGGCATCACTGTCGAGCGAAGTCGCCAGCTGCGTGAGCGCCTCGCTTCGTGCTGCGCCCGACGCCTGCTCTGCTGCCGCCAGCGCCGTGCGTACCGCTTCGATACGTGCCGCCGAGAGACCCGATGACCGCTGCAATTGATCGACGTACGCTCGCGAGACGACGAACGCCGCTGGCCACCGGAGCTTCTGCTGATCCTGCACGTTCAGCTCGTCGAAGTGCACCAGCTTTGCCGCGTCGATCTCGTTCTGCGACAACAGGGCGCTCGGCTGCAGGTCGAACACGTCGAGGCCGCGGGCAATCTCCGAGCTGTAGATGTAGCCGTTGTACCAGTACGCCGACCACGAGCCACCGACGTACATCTTCGTCGAGTCGATCGGGCCGCGATCGAAGTACGCGATCTCCTTCGGATGCGCGGCATCAGTAAAGTCGAACACCGAGACGCCACCCTGATACCAGCCCTGCGTCATGATGTCGCGTCCTGGCACGGGAATCAGGGAGCCGTTATGCGCGACGCAGTTCTCCTGCGCAGTCTGGGGCGCCGGCAGCTTATAGTAGCCTCTGAACGACAGCTGATCCCTCGACAGCGTGAAGATCGCGTCGGCTCCCCATTCCGGCTTGTCCGTCACGCGGCAGCGCGGCTGCGTTCCACCGCCCCACTCGTCGGTGAAGAGCATCTTCGTTCCGTCGTTGTTGAAGCTCGCCGAGTGCCAGAACGAGAAGTTCGAGTCGGCAACGGCACCGACGCGCTTCGGATGCGCGGGATCGCGAATGTCGAGAAGGACACCGTATCCGCCACATGCGCCACCGGCGAGGCCGATCGCCGGATACGCCGTGATGTCGTGGCACTGCTGCGGACCGCGCCGCGGACCGCCCGCGCCGATCATTTTCTGAATGAGCGCCGGCAGATCCTGTCGCAGCTTCGCGCTGTCGGCGGACGTGGGCTGTCCCGTGCCGCCGCGCAGCTTAACGAGGCTGTCGAGCATGTGCTTGCTGAACTCGGACGGGAGCACCCGCTCGCTCCCGAATGCCGCGTACGTGAACTCACCACGCTCGCGCGCCGCCGCGGCAAGCTTTGCGTTGGCCGCGCGGTCTTCCGGCGCTTCAGCGTGGCCCTCGACCGGCATCAGATTCGCGAGAATCGGCGGTTTGCTCACCACGTGCGCATCCTGCGGGTGCGATACCGGCACCTGGATGACCTCGATCCGGAACAACTCGCTGTTCGGGTCGTTCGACGGGTCCATCGCCGAGCAGCCGGCGAGCTCGTTAGGCGAGCGGACCGGCGCCGAACCGGAGATATAGATGTAGACGTTGGACTTGTCGTTTGGATCGGTGACGACGCTATGTGTGTGCGATCCGCGGCACGTCTGCACTACGCCAATCAGCTTTGGGTGCGCGAGGTCGGCAATGTCGTAGATGCGAATGCCGCGCAGCCGTTCCTTGCTGACCGTGTCCGCGACGCCCTGTGCGCCGCAGTCGTTGCGCCCGTTGAGCGATTCGCTCGACTCGAAGAGGAGATTCCCGTGCACTGAGACATCGCTCTGCGTGCCGGGACAGAGGTACGAAGAGAAGAGGGTTGGCTTGGTCGGGTTCGAGACGTCCCAGATCTGATAGCCGCTGAAATTTCCCTGGATCACGTACTTGCCGGTGAACGCCAAGTCGGAGTTCCACTTGCTTGCGTCGCCCGGATCGCTGCGGTTGATGAAGCCGGCGGAAGGTTGCGTCGTCGAAACGAGCGACAAGTTCCACGACGCTTGCGCCGCATTGAACCAGCCACCAGGAAGCCCGACCCGTCGATCGGGCTTGGGTGCCGAAGCAGACATGTCGGGCACGGGCATCGCCGCGCCGGCCATGGTGATGTTGCCTTTGGACGTCGCGCAGCCCGCGACGAGAGCGACGCCAAGGACGAGAGATGGACGAACAAAGACAGGTGTCACGGGAGACTCGCTGTATGAGTGGATCGGTGGGAGGGAACAGGCCTCTGTTCCCGTGAGGCACATCATACGAGCGATCGCGCCCTAGTCGCAACCAGGGCGCGCCGACAAAGCACTTCATGACGAGAAACTCGTAATTACTGGCTCACGAGCGTAACCGTCGCCGAGTTACAGGAGGAGTACGTCACGTCGGCAGATGCGCTGCCTTGCTGGTTGGTGACGTCGATGCGAACGTGCCCGCCGATGAAGGGCGAGAGCGACGTGCCCTGAACGACGCCATCGGCGCACGCGGCGCTGTATTGCAGCGGCTCGATGGTCGTCACGGTGAACGACGCGACACGATTACCTTGGCGAAAGCTGACCGTACCGTTAGGCGAGTACACGCCGTCGGGCAGCGATTGGCCTGCCGTGATCGATTGACCCTGCAGGGCCGCGAACGTTGCCGTCCAGTTTATACCGACCGACGCGCTGGGGTAGCCGCTGAGCGCCGCCACTTCCGTCCAGTTTTCAGTCTGTGAGAGGCCGTTCGACGAAGCGGTTACCGATCCATTCCCATCGCGCGACACGTAGCCGCTGCCGTCGGCGCCCGAGAAGGCAAGCTTGAAGTTGTCGAGGCCGAAGCTGAGCGCGAGGCTGGGGGTCGCCGGCTGCAGATCGGTGATGTGCAGCGCACCCGTGATGTCATAGCTATCCGTCTGATCGGCGAAATGGCACGCCGGCAGTGAGAAAGTCAGGCTCCAGTTGTCGGGAATCAGATCGCCATCGGTATCGACGGGCGGGTTCTGCGACGCAACCCCGCACTGCGCAATATCCGTCGCCCCCGCCGTCCGACTGAATGCAAGGCCGCGGGTCATCGTCGCCGCCGAGCGCGGCACGCGGGAGAAGCTCGGTGCACCGCCGTTGGTGCTCATCACGTCCTGCGCGGTAAGCTGAGCGACGCCGCCCTCGAGCTCCGTGGCGACGGATTCACCAATTGCCTGCAGCTGATCTGGTGTAACGTTGAGCGGTGTCGTGCCGGAGTCGCTGCAGCTGGCGAGCGTGAGCGCGCCGATCGCGAGGACGCCGGCACGCGCGAGTGTACGACGCGAGATGGACATGGGTGGGGTGGGCTGGTGGTAGGAAAACACGGGCTTGCAGAGATCTACGTTCACCCACATAACGATTGAGGCTGCCTCGGGGATACGTGACGATCAACGACATTTGCCGCCGGCGACTTGCCGCACAATTCCTGACGACGCCCGGCCCCACTCGAGCGAGCGGCGTCGTTCGTGCGCTCGGTGCCGTCCAGGCTCAGGACTACGCTGGGGCGAAGTGGGGCCTCGCGCAGCGCACGCGCGGCGCCACCGACGCGTCGATTGAACACGAGCTCGACGAAGGGCGCATTCTGCGGACGCATCTCCTTCGTCCCACCTGGCACTTCGTCGCTGCCGAGGACCTGCGTTGGATGCTCGAGCTCACCGCGCCCCGAGTGAGTGTTGCAAACGCACACTACAGCCGGCATCTCGGGCTCGATCGCAAAGTTTTTCGTCGGAGCAACGCGGTGCTCACGAAGGTGCTCGCTGGCGGCAAATGCCTTACGCGCACCGAGCTGCGTCTCGAATTCCAACGTGCACGCGTAAAGATTCCAACGGCTCAACACCTCGGCCATCTCATGATGCAGGCCGAGCTGGACGGCGTGGTGTGCAGCGGGCCGCGTCGCGGAAAGCAGTTCACCTACGCGCTGCTCGACGAGCGCTCACCCATCTCGCCGTCGTTGAGCCGCGACGAGGCGTTGCTCGAGCTGACGCGCCGGTATTTCACGACGCGCAGCCCCGCGACGCCACACGACTTCGCCTGGTGGTCCGGCCTAACGGTGAAAGATGCGAAACGCGGCATCGATCTCGCCGGCCGTGAGCTGGAGCCGGTCACGTTAGGCGGGCAAGACTACTGGATCTCTACCGCGGCGCCGCCGCCACCTCGGTCGAAGCGCACGGTCAACCTGCTCCCGAATTACGACGAGTACTTCATTGGCTTCCGTGATCGTCGCGCATGCGGCGACCGCATTGGCCACACGAGGCCGATTACGGGAGGGACAGCGCTCATTCCGCACGTGATCGTCATCGACGGACAACTCGTTGGCGCGTGGAAGCGCATAATCGCGGCGGATCGCGTGCGAGTCCTGCTGTCGCTCATGACAACGCTCAGTGGCGCCGAGCACAAGGGAGTTCGTGAGGCAGTTCGGCGCTTCGGCGCATTCCTCGGTGCACCCGTCGAGATCGACGCATGAGGCGCTGTCTTGCAGTGAATGAAAAGGAGGAATTGGACTCATAATCGGCGCGGCCATTGCGTGGCGTACCTGATCTCGTCACTCGCTTCAGCCACTCACCACTATGAGATCCGCTCTCGCCTGGCTCTCGCGCGAAGCAGGGCTCCGGTTCCTGGCGCGACGCAAGGCTGCATGCACCGTCGCTGTCCTCACGATGGCGCTCGCACTCGGTGCCAACACCGCCGTCTTCTCCGTCGTGAAGACATTTCTTCTCGCGAGCATTGGCGTTCCCGATGCACAACGACTCTTCGTCATCGCGCCCGTTCGCAATCTTCCAGGGCGAGGTTCGGTCGTCTTCAACGAAGCGTACCCGAACTACCAGTTGATCCGGAGCACCCAGCGCGCCTTTGCCGACGTGACGTGCATCGCGCAGGGCGTCGCGGGGTGGGACGACCATGGCGAATCACGGCCATTACAGACGGCCCGTGTGACCGCCAGCTTCTTCTCGACAGTGCGTGTATTGCCGATTCTCGGCCGCGGCTTCGATGCATCGGAGGAGGGTCCGCTGCCGGCGCACGTTGTCGTGATTAGTAGTGCGCTCTGGCATTCGGCGTTCAACGGCGATCGCTCGGTCCTTGGCAACACGCTCATCCTCAACGGTGAGCCGCACACTATCATCGGCGTCATGCCGGACGGCTTCACACAGCCTGTGCCGACCGACGTCTGGCTGCCTTTCGACCTGCCGCCACAGGCGCGGATCGCTGTTACTGGGGCGCGCACGCTCACCGTGTACGGTCGCCTGGCGGAGGGCGTTCCGCGAGCGCGAGCCGACGCCGAGGCGAGGGATCTGACGAAGCGCGCACTCGCGGCGACGCGCGAGAATCGCGATTTCTGGTACGAGGCCCGACCGCTGCGCGGTGTTCTGCTCGACGGCGCGGACTCGACGGTGCTGCTCGTCCAGGCCGGCGCGGTCGTTCTCCTGCTGCTCGCGATTCTGAATCTCGCGTCGCTGCTGCTCGCGTGGGGATTCGAGCGAAGACAGGAGCTCGCTGTTCGGCAGGCGCTCGGTGCCGGACACGGGCGGGTCGTGCGCATGCTCTTTCTGCAGAGCGTCGTCGTTGTCGGTCTCGGCGCGGTGCTCGGCGTGGCGTCGACTCGGCTCATCGTACCGTGGCTCCGACATCTCGATCTCAACCAGACGCTGACGTTCTTCACGTCGCAGATCAGGCTCGACCCGAGCGTACTCTTCGCGAGTGCCGTCGTCGCGGTGCTGTCCGGGCTGGCCGCAGGAATACTGCCGGCCTTCTTCAGTCGCAATGCCGATGTCGCGACAGAGCTGCGCGCGGGCGCGCGGAGCGCCACGCTTTCGCCAGCCGCGCTCAGATGGCAACAAACGATGGTCGTGCTACAGGCGGCGCTCTCGGTGGTCATTCTCGCTGCGGCGGCGCTCATCGGCGTGAGCTTCGTGAAGCTCGTTAGGGTACCGATCGGGTTCGCGCCGCGCGACCTCCTCGTGGCGCGAATCAATCTGCAGAGCCCCGTCTACCAGCAGTCCGCGGCTCGCACGCGCTTCGGTCGTGACTTGCTCGACAACCTTGCGCGCGAGCCCGAGATCGCGTTCGCCGCTTTCACCTCCACGCTTCCCGTAGGGGACGGGCTTTGGGGTGGCCGATTCTTCATCGAGCTGCCAGACGGTTCGATGAGCACGGAGGCGATGCTCCTGCACATTCGTCGGACGTCGACGAACTACCTGCCAACGATCGGCATTCCGCTACTGACGGGAAGGCAGTTCGCCACCAGCGACGACTCTGTGTCGCCGAGAGTGGCGATCGTGAGCCGCAGCCTCGCCGCGCGCCTATGGCCCAACGAGAGCGCGATCGGCAAGCGCATCTACCGCCTTGTGGTCGGCTTCCCACAACCGGTGGCGCACGAGGTAATCGGCATCGCCGGCGACGTCATGGACGCGGGCAACAGCGTGCCGCCCGGCGAGACGGTGTACCTCCCGTGGGACCAGGTCTCGACGACGCAGATGTCGATTGTCGTTGGGCAAAGAGCGGGAACTGCTGGCGCGTTTGCGGCGCTGCGACGCGCCCTGCGGCGCACCGATCCTGTCGTTGCCGCGCACGACGAAGCGAGTCTCGACGCACTGGTTGCGCAGGCCAACGCCCTGCCACGCTTGCAAAGCCTGTTGCTCCTCACGTTCGCGATCGCCGCGGTGGGAATCGCGACGCTGGGCAGCTATGGCGTGATGAGCCAGCTCGTCTCGACGCGGGAGCGTGAGTATGCGTTGAGGCTCGTCTTTGGCGCGACGCCGTCGGAGCTGGGGCGGTCAGTGTTGCGGAAGGTGGGAACGCTGACACTGTCTGGCGTCGTCGCCGGTCTTCTCACCGTGCTCCTCTTGGGCGGGACGCTCAAGCGATTCGTCTTCGGCGTCGAGCCGACGTCAGTGGCTGTGCTGTCGCTGGTAAGCGCGGGGATGTTGCTCATCGCTTTCGCCGCCACATTGCCTTCGATGGTGCGCGCGATGCGTGTCGACATCCGCCGCAGCATGGGCGCGCAATGAAATAATGGATTCCGGAGCGGTATACCGCACGGCAGCCCTATCGAGGCTGCAGTTTTCAACGCATCATTGGGCCGCCCCAACCAACCTGATGATGCGAATCCTTCTTCTTCTCGCCCTCGCCGCCCAGCAACAACAACCCACCTCCATTCGTCCGCTCGTTCCGACCGCGCCGAAAAAGGAGCAGCAAGTTTTTGGGCCCTCGACGGCCGTGCCCGCGTCGGCGCGCGGCGTGCGCGACCGCGGTGAGCTCGCCGCATTCCTCGACGGCGTCATGGAAGCGAACATGCGCGACAAGCACGTCGCCGGCGCGACCGTCGCTGTCGTGAAAGATGGCGCCCTCTTCTACGCCAACGGCTACGGCTACTCCAATGTCGCGCGGCGAGCGCCCGTCGATCCTGAGCGTTCGCTGTTTCGAATTGGGTCAACGAGCAAGCTGTTCACATGGACCGCCGTTATGCAGCTCGTCGAGCAGGGGAAGCTCGATCTCGATACCGACGTCAACAAGTACATCGACTTCAAGATTCCGGCGACGTATCCCCAGCCGATCACGCTGCGTCACATCATGACGCATACGCCCGGCTTCGAGGAGGACGGCCGCGATCTCATCACCGATGACACGACGAAGATGCTCCCGCTCGGCCGCTGGCTCGCGACCCACATTCCTGGCCGCGTTCGACCGCCGGGTACGTATGCGTCGTACTCGAACTACGCCACCGCGCTCGCTGGCTACATCGTCCAGCGCGTCTCGGGCGAGTCCTACGACGACTACATCGAGCATCACATCCTCACGCCGTTAGGCATGACCGAGACGTCGACGCGCCAGCCGTTACCGCCACGCCTGAAGGGCGACATGTCGGAGGGCTACGTTTGGCAGGGTGGAACCTACGCGCCGCAGAAATACGAGATCGTCAACGCGTCGCCCGCCGGCTCGGTCGCTTCGAGCGCCACCGACATGGCGAAGTTCATGCTCGCCCACCTGAACAACGGCAAAGGCATTCTCGCCGAGTCGACGGCGATTCGCATGCACTCGCGCGCCTTCGGCCACGACCCGCGCATCCCCGGGTTCGCGTTAGGCTTCTACGAGAAGTCGAGCCACGGTTTGCGCATCATCGGTCACGGCGGCGACACCCGCTTTTTCCATACGGACTTGGCGCTGATTCCGGACGAGAAGCTTGGCGTCTTCGTCTCGTATAACACGAGCAGCGGCGGAGAGCTCAGTTTCGGGCCCTTCCTCAACCAGTTCCTCGACCACTACTACCCGACGCCGGCGCCTGTCGTTCAACTCTCCGCCGACGCCTCGAAAGAAGCCACCCGCGTCGCGGGCGAGTACGAGTTCAATCGCCGCTCATACACGACCTTCCAGAAAGCCCTGGGACTTGCCGGTGACATTCGCATCAGCGCCGGCGACAGCGGACGCCTGATCATCCATTCGGGGCTCGGCGATTCGCGCCTCGTGCCTGTCGGTCCGCTGCTCTATCGTGACGAGTTGGGCGGCGACCTCGTGGCATTTCAAGCAAACGGCAAGGGCAAAGTCGAGCGCGGCTTCATGGGTGAAGCACCAATGATGACGATGGAGCGCGTCCCGTTCTCCCAGTCGCCGCAGCTCCACTGGGTGCTGCTCGGCCTCGGTACGGTGGTGTTCGTCGGCATTCTGCTCGCCGCGATCGGCCGGGTCGTTAGGCGCCGCTTTGGTGAAGCTCGTGCTGACGACGTATTACCTGGCCGTTGGCTGCTTGTCACGCTGTCGCTGCTCGAGCTCGCGTTCCTCGTCGCCGTCGTCTCGATCATCGGAGGCTCTGGCGGCCTCCTCAACGGACCACTTACCTCGCTCAAGGTCGCGCTCGCGTTCCCCGTCATCGCGACGGTCTGCACGCTGGCCGCCGTGTACGTGGCCGCGCGTCAGTGGCGCGGGAAAGTCGGCACGCGCGCGGCGCGGTTGCGCTATAGCGGCGCCGTCTTCGTCGCCTTGCTCTTCACGTGGTCGCTGGCGCAGTGGAACCTGCTGGGCTGGCGCATGTAACGCCTGTTGATCGTTGTCACGGGCATCGCGCTGCGCCTGCAGGCGCTCAAAGATTCTTGCCGGCCGGCAACCAAGCCTTGAGACGCTCGCGCAGCACGCGCAGCGCCTTGCCCATCTGCACCTCGACCGTTTTCACTGAGATTCCCAGTCGTGTCGCGATCTCAGCGTATTTGAGACCGTCAACGCGGCTCAGCTCGAACACCTGTCGGCAGCGATCAGGCAACTCGGCGACCGCGGCCTGAAGCGCAACTTCGATCTCGCCTTCGCGTGCCGCGGCATCGGTCGACGGAAGATGGGGAGAGCTCTCGATGATCTGCGGTTCGCTCTTTCGTTCGATCGCGCGGTGCCGCAACTCGTTCAACGTACGATTGCGTGTGGCCTGAAGCAGATATCCCCGCACGGACTCGGTGACGTCGAGCGACTCGCGCCGGCGCCAAAGCTCCAGCATCACATCCTGCGCGATTTCCTCCGCGGTCGCTCGCTCGCGGAGCATCGACTCCGCGACGCGCACGAGGAGTGCGTAGTTAGCGCGAAAGATTGCGTCGAACGCGCTCGTCTCACCCGCGCGTAGGCGTGCTAAGAGCTCGCGATCGTCAATCGCAGGCGTACTCGTCACGAGCCCTGTTTACTTTAGGGGACATGCGTTGCTCCGATAAGGGGACACTGAGACTCGCGTGTCCCTAACACAAGCGTATGAATACAAACCCCCCGACACCCAACAAGCCGAACGCCCCCATCGATTGGGAGACGATCGCGCGCTATCTCTCGGGGGAATCGCCTCCCGCCGAGTCGGAGCGAATAGCGCAATGGCTCAACGAACACGCGGCCGACGCCGAGCTCGTCGCCGCGCTCGACAAGGCGATGGCCAGCTTCGCCTTGCGCGATGCCGCGGACGTCGACGTGGAGAGCGCGTTGCTGAGCGTCCAGTCGCGCCGTGATACGCCGATTCCAATCAGGCAACGCAAATCCGCGCCGAGACCGGTCAGAAAGCAGATTGCCAGAAGGACCGTCTCTCCATGGCGAATGGTCACCTTGCTGGCTGCCGCGGCTGTCGTGATCCTCGCGGCCCGCGCCGTGCTTGAAAAGAAGGGCAGCGTGGCGATGTCGCCGAGGCCTGTTGACGGTGACAGTGCGCGCGTGTTCACGACCGCTGTCGGAAAGCGCGACTCGCTTCGCCTTCCAGACGGCGGTCGAGTGATTCTCGGTCCCGGAAGCCAGCTGATTGTCGCTGCGGGTTACGGCGCTGGTCAGCGGGTTCGAGAGGTCGAATTGCATGGTGAAGCCTACTTCGACGTCGTTCATGACACCACGCGGCCATTCGTCGTCCGTGCGGGTAGCGCGTTGGTGCGAGATGTGGGTACCAGCTTTGATGTCCGCAACGACAGTGGCTCGGAAGTACAGGTCGTGGTGACGTCCGGTTCGGTGGCGCTCCGCGCGACTGCGGCGAGCGACAGTGTCCTTCTCTTCGCTGGCGACGTCGGTGTCGTTCTGTCGAATGGTCGAGTGAGCGCTCAGCACGGCGCCCCGATCGCGCCATACCTCGCCTGGATGCGTGACAGCCTGATATTCCGCGAAGCGCCGGTTCCGGAAGTGAGCAGCAACCTTCGCCGCTGGTATGGCGTCAGCCTGCATGTCGACGACAGCGCGCTTGCACGCCGGCATCTCACGATGACGCTCGCGGGTGATCCCGTGGACCGCGTGCTCCGGATGATCGGTCTCCAACTCGGGGCCGATGTCGAGCGTCACGGGGACAGCGCAATTGTTCGGGCTTCGACGCGGAGCACGCGAACGCAATGAGGGCTCGCGCAGCATTGCTTCTGCTGCTGTGTGCGCCCGCGCTCGCGCGCGCGGAGCCCGCGTGCGTAGCGCGCGCCGGGACGGTAAGTGAAGGCCGCCCGTGGCCGTCGCCTCTGGATCGCCTCGTGACGCTGCACAACCGGAATCTCGCTCTGCGCGACGCTCTGGACCGCCTCGCCGCCGCGGCGCATCTGCGTTTCTCGTATTCCACCGAGCTGCTGACGCTCGATCGCCGGGTGTGTATCTCGTACGACTCCGTTCCTGCTGGTTCGATTCTCTCCGATCTGCTCGACGGCAGTGCCGTCACGCCGGTCGTCGCTGGGGACGATCAGGTTGTACTTGCGCCGGCAGCGCTGCCGCGCCGGACGGATCAGCGCGCGGAGGAGAATGTCAACATTCTCGATCGCGTCCTGGTCACCGGCAGCGCGCTTGGCGCGCCGCAACGCGCGCTCGCTTCGGACGTGACCGTGATCGACCGGACACAGCTCGCGCACCAGAGCAACGGGGCACTTTCGCAAACGCTAAACGGGAGCGTGGCCGGGCTTTGGGTGTGGGATCAATCGCCGTCCAGTTTGTTTGCGCAGTACGGGAGCCTGCGTGGCGCGAGCTCTCTTCAGGTGAGCTATCCGAAGATCTACATCGATGGGATTCAGGTCGCGAACCCGCTCTTGCTCACGGAGATCAGCCCCGACGCGGTCGAGCGTATCGAGGTAATTCGCGGGCCGCAGGGTGCTGCGTTGTATGGCGCCGACGCCATTGGTGGCGTGGTCAACATCATCATGCGCCATGACAACGGTGAAGAGGGCGAAGACGGCACGCAGCTGCGGACGAGCGCCGGCGCGACGCACAGTGCGTTCGCGGCGCACCCCGTGCTCGTGCAGGAGCACACGCTCGACCTGCGCGGCGGGAGTGCGCTCAAGTCCTCGGCGCTGTCCATCACGTTAGGCAGCGTTGGATCGTACGTGCCGGACGCGCAGAGCAGGGAGGCGCGAGCGGATGGCGGGTTCCGCGTCGTCGGCTCACGTAGCGTTCTCACCGGGACGGCTCGTCTGTACGCCAAGGACGCCGGCGACGGCGCAAGCCCGCTCATCGCCGCGCCGTCGATGCCGCAACTTGGTGAGTCGCCACTCGAGCACGAACCCTGGCGCATGAACAGTCAAGGCGATCTCGGCGGCGGCGCGCGAGGAGTGACAAACGCGACGGGCAGCTCCCAATCGGTTCGCGAGTATACGTTAGGCACCACCGCGACGTTCAACGCCGGTGAGCGCTGGACGCACGTTCTTACTGCTGGCCTGGACGGCTACACGTTATCGGGTAGTCCATCGGAGACGCTGACGCCGATTCCCTCAGCGATCGATTCGGCGCTTCGCGCCGCTCACGGCAGCGCCAACCGCGCCACGCTTCGCGCGAGCAGCGTCGCCCGATTCGGTTCGAGTGCTGGCGCTGCCACGACAACGACGTTCGCGGCCGAGTACTCCTCACTGCAGCAAATCACGACCGACGACGTCCCGTTCGGCCAGCTCGCGACCAATTACTCCAGCTGGCAGAGCGATGCAGGAATCATCGGGCAAGTGGACGCATCCTGGCGCAATGCGCTGTTCGCGACGGGTGGTCTCCGCGTCGAGCGAACGGACGGGCTTGCGGCGACCAATGGACTCGTCAGTCTGCCAATGATCGGCGGCGCCGCGGTTCACGACTTCGGCTCGGTGACGACGAAGCTCCACGCGTCGTACGGCAAGGGCATTCGTCCCGCGGGCACCGCGCTTCGCGCGTCGTGGCTCGAACGACAGTCGCTCACGCAACGCAACGTCGCTCCGGAAGAGCAGTCCGGTCTCGAGGTCGGAGTGGATGCGTTCGTCGGCCATTCGTTTGCCGTGCACCTCACTCGCTTTGATCAGTATGCGTATAACCTGATCCAGCCGGTTGCGGTTGCGTCGTCGATGACGCCGTCGCCGGCGGACGACGGCTCGATGCGCTTGATGTACGCGCTGCAGAACGTCGGAGGGATCACCAATCGCGGGTGGGAGCTCGAGAGCGCCGTGTTCGCCGGGCAGCTCTCGCTCTCGGGCACGCTCTCTTTCGTCGACAGCCGCGTACGCCAGCTCGCCTTCGGCTACCGAGGGGATCTCCAGCCTGGTGATCGCATGCTGGGCGTTCCCGCCGTCATGGGTGGCCTAACGAGTACGTGGACCGCGCGTCGCTGGTCCGCGTCGCTCACCGCGTCGCGCGCGTCGGATTGGATCAACTACGACGGCTTGGCGCTCGCGAGCGCCTCGTCGACCGCCGGTCATCCAATTGTGGGCGATTTGCTGCGCAGCTACTGGCGCTCGTACGCCGGCGTCACGCGCATCGACGCATCTGCGTCACGACTCCTGTTCGGCGGCTTCACCGTGCTGGTCACGGGTCGGAATCTTCTCGACGTCCAGCGCGGCGAACCAGACAATGTCACTGTCGTACCAGGCCGGACACTGACGGCCGGGTTGCAAGCGAAGTTCTAGGGGCTACGGGCTAGAGCAGAGGGGCTAGGGAACCGAATTCCCTAGCCCCTCTGCTCCAGCCCCTAGCCCCTTCTCGACTTCAGGAACAGATCAGCTTTCCGAACGGCAGCCCCATTTTGCAGTTCTTGGTCGTGCCGTTCTTCGTGATCACGATTTTCGCCGTGTCCGTGCCGTCGTACGTGATGACTTCCATTCGCGACTTGGTCACGGGCGCCTGGCCGCTGAGCGTCAGCGTCGCCTGCATAATGCGCGTCACGGTGCCCGCGGTCGGGAAGGTCGGGTGATTGTCCTGAAGCGGGATCACGAGGCCCTTCACCGTATCCGCGACCAATCGCGACGACGTGAACGAGACACTATCAACAGTCTTGCCTGTCGCGTCCTCTGTTCCCCTCGAACCGCCATCCACCGTACGCTTCGTGCTGCCAGAGGCGAGTCCCCCCACCGTCCGATCGCTGCTGTGGTGTACAGTCGCTGTAACTCGGCCGTCGTGACGCGTCACCGTGCCATCGACTGAATCCACGGCGTTGATCGTGTTCGTCTGGAAGTTCGGGAACGGTTGAGCGGTTCCTGACGCGTCCTCGAACGAAAACGACCGTTTGATGGTGAGTCCACCTCGTGTAACGGGTTGGCAGGTGTCTCGCCCGGTCGTGCTCGAGAAAGTGCAATTGAAGAGGACGTAACCGAAGCCAAACGGACCGTGGTCGAAATCGTGTCCGACGGCGACGCCGCCGAAGAACTCCGGACCGATACCGCCGCCCATCATATGAGCATCGTCGTCCCTGGCGCCGCGATCGGGCATCCACGGCTCACCGGCGTCCCCGCCCGCGGAGAAGGTATTATCGGTCGAGCTGAACCCCGCTGGCGTCGAGAGAAACGCCGCTGCGAGCTCCTGGGAGGCGACTGACGACGTTGACGACGTCGAAGAGGTGGAGTCCGAACATGCAGAAACTGCGAGAACCACCGCGATGGCGGCGGCAATGCGAAGTGAGGAGCCTTTCATCATTTGTTTCTCCGATCAGCGGTGCCGGCGTTGGCCCGGTTCACGACCAAAGACACGCAAGCCGCAAAGCCTGTTGAGAGTTGCAGCGAGTGCGTGCTCTTTCAATTCGGCAGTGTGAATAGCCACGGCGTACGAGGCATGCCGTGACTATTCTCACATTCGCTGATTTGTTAACGACTCTTAGCGATCGCCGCGAGATCGTTTCGCGAATTTAGCGCGCGCGTGCCGCTCGCGATGTCGAGCGCGAGCCACTGCGACCTTTCGGCTGCTTGCGAGAACGAGTGCCTTCGGTGGCGACCGCTCTCGACACCTGGCGATCGCTTCGACGGCTCGAGGCGGTCTCCTCTTCGTCCTCTTCGGCTTCCGCGTTCACGGCGGTTTCAGCGATCTGCGTCAGCAATTCGTTCGCTTTTCCTTCTTCGTCAAGCGTTTGTTGCAGCAACTTCGCTTGGTCGCGGAAGCCGAGCTGCTGTGCGTACGTGCGAACGGTGCCGTAGCCGGCCATCTCGTAATGCTCGACGTGCTGCGCCTTGGAGATCAAACCCGCATCGACTACTTCCTCCGTCGCATTTTCATCAAGCAACTCTTTCGCTTCTTCAATCAGACCCTCCATTCCTTTGCACTTCTTTCCACCCGCCTTCTCGCCAAGCATCTCAAAGATCTTCTCGAGGCGATCGACATGTCCCTCAGTCTCCTCGAGGTGATCGGAGAATGCTTTCTTGAGCTGAGGGTTCGTGGCGTTCTTCACCATCTTCGGCAGCGCTTTTACGATCTGCTTTTCCGCGCTGTAGAGATCCTTCAGTTCCGAGACGTACAGCTCGTGCAGCGACTCCATTTCCATGGTCACTCCTGGTCGATGGGTGGACCCCCCGTCGGGCAAGAGGCATTCCGAGAGGGGTTAGGGGCTAGGGCAGGAGGGGCTAGGTTTCGCCGGCTCTCTCTTTTGCAGTTTGAGCTCCCTAGCCCCTAGGCCCTATCTAGTCCCCCTCTCTTGACACCACTTTGGTACCACTACTAGAGTACTCTGGGTCGCACTCGGAGCGTCTCTATGCGCATTGGGGATTTCGCTGTCGAAGTTGTGCCTCGCGGAAAAGGAATCGGCGTTCGCGAGATCGGATCGGGACACGTGCTCGCTCGGCCCGGCCAAGTGTACGCCCTTCGTCTTCGTAATTTCGGACCACTTCGCTGCGTGGCCGATGTCAGCATCGATGGACGCGCGGTCACCGCGGGCGGCCTCGTGATCGACACGTACTGCACCGAGGAGCTCGAGCGTCCGATTACGCCTGACGAAGACGGTCGCTTCACGGTCGTTGCCGAGGGCGACGAACGTGTCTTCGGTCCGGACGGCGGTCGCGACAATCTCAACCTTGGTTTGATCGACGTTCGCTTCCGTCGTGAGCTGCCCGGCGGTCCGGAGCGCGCTCGCCCACTGCCGCCGACGCTCGGAGAGGTCAGCCCGGTGCCGGCGCATTCCTCGCGATTCGAGCCTGGGATCCTCTCGACGTTCGGACGGCGCGACGCCCCACGGCCGCCTAACGGCGACGTGAGACGTATGTTGCTTGGTGGCGAGTCGCTCGTGCGCGCGCCGGTCGAAGCTCCGATGCCATCGTTTAACGAGCCAACGCTGGACGATGTCGAGCGCGCGGCGGGAACAGGCCTCACCGGTCACTCGGCACAGCGCTTTACGCCGACGACGCTCGGACCACTCGAGCGAGAGGCAACGGTCATCCAGCTCCGCCTCGTCATCGCGAGCGTCGAGGCGATCGACGCCGCGGGCCTGCCCGTCGAGTCGACGGCGCCGGTTCGCCCCGCTGCGCGCCCGTAGCCCGATGACCGGCGATCGCTCATCCGTGCGCGCACAACGGCGGACGCCGCGCCGCGTCGACGGCGCCGTGGCGACGCGGAGTGCCGCGCGTGAGGAGGCGGTCTCCGCGGTCGAGCGTGAGCTCGATGATTGGCGCGCGCGGGCCGTCCCGGATCCCTCCATGCCGCTCGAGGCAGACGATGTCGCGAGGCTCGTCGGCGACTGTCTTGCGTCTCTCGGCCTCGACGAGGCTGCGGCTTCCAGCTTCAGCGTGAACACGGTTCACTTCTACCGGCGCAAGGAAATTCTCGACGCGCCGGAAGGGCGCACCTCGGCGGCGCGATATACGCTTCGGCATTTGTGGCAGGCGGTGGGCGCACGGCTTGCCGGCCAGCTCGGGCTGCTCACCCTCGCTGAGGCGCGCGAGGCGATGAGCGGTCGCAGCGCATCGGTGCTCCTCGCAT